>JAGCPJ010000078.1 GCA_017965765.1 Bacteroidales bacterium | reverse complement strand
AAGGCGATCAGTGGCAAGGAGAAAAAGGTAAAGGAATACCTTGAATCCGAGATCAAGCGCCTTAACTATCAGGACCGCATTTTTCAGGTTTTGATCCCTACCGAGAAGTACTTCGAGGTCAAGAACGGGAAAAAGGTCTCCAAAGAGAGAAACTACCTCCCAGGTTATGTCCTCATTGAGGCGATCTTGGAAGGTGAAGTCGTTCATGTCATCCGCAATGTCCCCAATGTGCTTGGTTTCTTAGGTACGAAAGGTGAACCGGATCCGCTCCGCCCCGCTGAGGTCAACCGTATTCTTGGTAAGATCGACGAGCTTCAGGAAATGGGTGAAGGAAGCGACATCTCGTTCATGGTTGGACAGTCTGTCATTGTCAATGAAGGACCGTTCAAGAGCTTCAGCGGCATTATCGAAGAGGTGAACGACGAGAAGAAAAAACTCAAGGTCAGCGTCAAGATTTTCGGCCGTAAGACTCCTTTGGAACTGAGCTACTTCCAGGTGAAGTTGGAGTGATGCCCGAAATTGTGAATCGACAGTTTCCCTATCATTTTAATGAAGGATTAAGAAAATGGCAAAAGAAGTAAGCGGATTAATCAAACTGCAAATTAAAGGAGGAGCCGCGAACCCCGCTCCGCCCGTTGGACCAGCTCTTGGTTCGAAGGGTGTGAATATTATGGAGTTCTGCAAGCAATTCAACGCCCGTACCCAGGATCAGGCCGGCAAAGTGTTGCCCGTCATCATCACGGTGTACAAGGACAAGTCTTTCGATTTCATCGTGAAGGCTTCACCCGTGGCGGTCTCCATCATCGAAGCAGCGAAGATCAAAGGCGGATCCAAGGAGCCGAACCGTTCGAAAGTCGGTTCTTTGACTTGGGACCAAGTGAGAGAAATCGCTACCAACAAGATGAAGGACATGAACTGCTTCACCATCGAATCGGCCATGTCAATGGTGGCCGGTACTGCCCGTAGTATGGGAGTGAAGGTTACAGGCGAATCACCTTTAAAAAAAGACTAAGTCTTTAATGCATTTGTAGAACACAAAAAACTAAAGTTAAATGTCAAAAGTTACTAAACAGAGGAAAGAAGCTTTGGCTAAGTTCGACAAAAGCAAGAGTTACTCCTTGATTGAAGCGGTTAATATCGTAAAACAGATCACTTACACCAAGTTTGATGCTTCGGTCGATCTTAACATCCGTCTGGGTGTTGACCCGCGTAAGGCCAATCAAATGGTCCGCGGCTCCGTCACCCTCCCCCACGGAACTGGTAAGGTCGTGCGCGTGTTGGTTCTCTGCAACCCCGACAAGGCGCAGGAAGCTTTGGATGCTGGTGCCGACTATGTCGGCCTGGATGAATACATCCAGAAGATTAAGGATGGTTGGACTGATATTGACGTTGTCATCACTACTCCCAACATCATGCCTAAAGTCGGTGCTTTGGGTCGTATCCTCGGTCCCCGTGGATTGATGCCCAACCCGAAGACCGGTACGGTGACTATGGAAGTGGGTAAGGCTGTTCAAGAAGTAAAGGCTGGTAAAATCGACTTCAAAGTCGATAAGTACGGCATCATCAATGCTGCAGTCGCAAAAGTCAGTTTCACTCCAGAGAAGATCTTTGATAACGCCAAGGAACTCATCTCCACCGTTATCAAATTGAAACCAGCAGCTGCTAAAGGTACTTACGTGAAGAGTGTTTACATTTCCAGTACCATGAGCCCGGGTGTGCAGATCGATATTAAGTCAGTAGCAATCTAAATTGGAAAGGAACTATTGAAATGAGAAAAGAAGACAAACAAGTCATTATCGACTCCATACTCGCTGAACTGCAGGCTTGTCCTAATTTCTATCTGACCGACGTCTCCGACCTCAACGCCGAGAAGACCAGCCAGCTTAGAAGACAGTGCTTCAATAGTGGCATCAAGATGCTCGTTGTCAAAAACGCCCTCCTGCATAAAGCTATGACGCAGATCGAAGGCAAAGAATACAGCGAACTTTTCGACGTCCTCAAGGGCTCGACCGCTTTGATGCTGTGTGAGACGGGTAATGCCCCCGCCAAACTGATCAAGAATTTCCGTCAGAAGAACGACCGTCCTATCCTGAAAGGCGCCTATATCGAAGAATGCTGCTACATCGGAGACAACATGCTTGACACCCTCGTCAACATCAAGTCGAAGAATGACCTCATCGCCGATATCATCGCCCTGCTGCAGTCACCGATGAAGAACATCATCAGCGGCCTCCAGTCTGGTGGACACAAACTCTCCGGAATCCTCGAGACGTTGTCAGAAAAGGCAGAATAAAAATGAATGTAAACATTCGCAAGTAAGTAATTGAATCAAAATTTGTATAACTATTAAAAAGTAAATTAAAAATGGCAGATCTTAAAGCTTTTGCTGAACAATTAGTGAATCTTACTGTTAAGGAAGTAAATGAACTCGCTACCATTTTGAAAGAAGAATACGGTATTGAACCTGCTGCTGCTGCTGTCGCAGTCGCCGCTCCTGCTGCTACCGGCGCCGCCGCCGCTGCTGAGGAAAAGACTTCTTTCGATGTTATCCTGAAATCAGCCGGCGCCGCTAAGTTGGGCGTTGTGAAACTGGTGAAGGAACTCACCAGCCTCGGTCTGAAGGAAGCTAAGGAACTCGTTGACGCAGCTCCTAAGGCCATCAAGGAAGGTGTGAGCAAAGACGAAGCCAACGCACTTAAAGCTCAACTCGAAGAAGCAGGTGCAGAGGTCGAAATTAAATAAGAAGGATTTATTTCCTGCAAAAAATCGTGGCAAACAACCTCAGTCCCAAGCCATTTTAGGGACTGAGGTTTGTGCCGTTTTTTCGCTCTAAGAATTTCGTTTCTTATTTTTTCCCGTTCTTTATTTCTCTTTCACACACCTTAAACCTTTAATACCTTGGCAACAACTACTGAAAGAATCAACTTCGCGTCAATTAAGAAACCTTTCGAATATCCTGATTTCCTGGATATTCAGTTGCAGTCGTTTAAAGATTTCTTCCAACTGGAAACCAACCCAGACAACAGGAAGAACGAGGGATTGTACAAGGTTTTTTCGGAAAACTTCCCCATCACTGACGCAAGAAACAATTTCATCCTGGAGTTTCTGGACTATTATATCGATGCCCCACGCTATAGCATCGAAGAGTGCATCGAACGCGGCCTGACCTTCAGCGTCCCGCTCAAAGCCAAGCTGAGACTCTCCTGCACGGATGAAGATAATGAAGATTTTAAGACCGTTGACCAGGACGTCTATCTGGGAATGATCCCCTATATGACGCCCCGTGGCACTTTTGTGATCAACGGCGCGGAACGTGTTGTGGTTTCCCAACTGCACCGCTCCCCAGGCGTGTTCTTCGGACAAAGCCAACACGCCAACGGTAAGACATTGTACTCGGCCCGTATCATCCCGTTCAAGGGCTCTTGGATGGAGTTCTCGACCGATATCAATGACGTGATGTATGCCTACATCGACCGTAAAAAGAAATTGCCGATCACCACGCTGCTGCGTGCCATCGGCTATGAAACGGATAAGGAAATCCTCGAGATCTTCAACCTGACCGAAGAAGTGAAGGTGAACAAGGCCAGCCTCAAACGTGTCCTCGGACGCAAACTGGCTGCCCGTGTGCTCCATACCTACTACGAAGACTTCGTTAACGAAGACACCGGAGAATGCGTCTCCGTGGAACGTAACGAGGTCATCATCGAGCGCGAAACCGTTCTCGAAGAAGAGCACATCAAGACCATCATCGACTCAGGTGCCAAAACCATCCTGCTCCATAGGGAAGAGGATCTCGACGAAGAAGGCAGAGCTTCTGACTTCTCCGTGATTTTCAACACCATCAGTAAAGATACCTGTAACTCCGAGAAAGAAGCAGTCGAGTACATCTATCGCCTGCTCCGCAGCGCCGATCCGCCCGATGAGGAAACCGCACGCGGCATCATCGAGAAACTCTTCTTCTCGGACAAGAGATATGACCTTGGCCTCGTCGGCCGCTATCGTATCAACCGCAAACTCAACCTGGAAATCGATCCTGAGACGAGAGTGCTCACCAAAGAGGACATCATCGCCATCATCAAATACCTGGTTGAAATGCTCAGCGGCAAAGCTGAAGTTGACGATATCGACCACTTGAGCAACCGTCGTATCCGTACCGTCGGCGAACAGCTTTATGCCCAGTTCGGCGTCGGCTTGAACCGTATGGCCCGCACCATCCGTGAACGCATGAATGTGCGTGACAATGAGGTGTTCACCCCGATGGATCTGATCAACGCAAAGACCCTCTCCTCGGTGATCAACTCATTCTTCGGAACCAACCAGCTGTCACAGTTCATGGACCAAACCAACCCGCTTTCGGAAGTGACGCACAAACGTCGTATCTCCGCCCTGGGTCCTGGTGGTCTGTCTCGTGAACGTGCCGGCTTCGAGGTGCGTGACGTGCACTATACCCACTATGGCCGTCTGTGTACCATCGAGACCCCTGAAGGTCCTAACATCGGTCTGATTTCCTCCCTCTGCGTGTTCGCCAAAATCAACAGCCTGGGCTTCATCGAGACTCCTTATCGTGAGGTGAAGAACGGCGCTGTCGATTTCAACGAGCCTCCGGTCTATCTTACCGCCGAAGAGGAAGAAAACAAGATCATCGCCCAGGCCATCACCCCGATGGACGAGAACGGTCGTTTCACAGAGGAGAATATCAAAGCCCGCTGCGTGGCTGATTATCCTATCGTTACCCCTGACGAGATCGAACTGATCGACGTCGGTCCCAACCAAATCGCCTCCATCGCCGCCTCCTTGATTCCTTTCTTGGAGCACGACGACGCCAACCGTGCGTTGATGGGATCGAACATGATGCGTCAGGCTGTTCCGTTGATGAACCCCGAAGCCCCGATCGTCGGTACCGGTATTGAACGCTATGTTGCCAAGGATTCCCGCGTTCTGATTACCGCCGAAGGAGAAGGCGAGGTGGTCTTCGTCGATTCCACCAAGATCACGATCAAGTACGACCGTTCCGACGAGGAACGCCTGGTCAGCATGGACGACGACTACAAGACCTATCATCTGACCAAGTACGCTAGGACCAACCAGAACACCAGCATCAACATCAAGCCTACGGTGCGCCGCGGCCAACGCGTCCACAAAGGCGATGTCATCACCCAGGGCTATGGTACTCAAAATGGCGACCTCGCTCTCGGTCGTAACCTGAAAGTGGCCTTCATGCCTTGGAAGGGTTACAACTACGAGGATGCCATCGTGATCTCTGAGCGTATCGTCAAGGAAGACCTCTTCACCTCCATCCATGTTGAAGAGTTCACCCTTGAAGTTCGCGACACCAAACGCGGTCTTGAGGAATTGACCAACGACATCCCGAACGTCAGCGCTGACGCCACCAAGGATCTTGACGATCACGGCTTGATCCGTGTGGGCGCTGAAGTCAACGAAGGCGACATCCTGATCGGTAAGATCACGCCTAAGGGAGAAAGCGATCCTACTCCTGAGGAGAAACTGTTGCGTGCCATCTTCGGCGACAAGGCCGGCGATGTGAAGAACGCCTCCTTGAAAGCTGGTCCTTCCATGAAGGGTGTGGTCATCGGGAAACGTTTGTTCTCCAGACTTCAGAAAGACCGTAAGTCAAGAGCCAAGGACAAAGAGGATATCGCAAGAATCGACGCCGCTGCCAAGGTGGAATTGGATGAACTGAAGAAGAAACTCGTTGACAAACTGCTGGTCATCCTCAACGGAGCGACCTCCGCTGGTGTGTTCAACAACTTCAAGGAACAACTGATTCCCAAGCGCGTGAAGTTTGCGGGCAAGACCCTCATGGAACTTGACTACTCCGTCGTCAACCCGCACAAGTGGACGAACGACGAAGACAAGAACCGCATGGTGTCCACCTTGATCGACAACTACATGGTCAAGTACAAAGAGGTGTTGGGTAAGTACAACCGCGAGAAGTATGTCGCCAGCGTCGGCGATGAGCTTCCCAACGGTATCATCCAAATGGCCAAAGTCTATGTCGCCAAGAAGCGTAAGCTGATGATCGGTGACAAGATGGCTGGTCGCCACGGTAACAAAGGTATCGTCTCCCGTATCGTCCGCGCAGAGGACATGCCGTTCCTCGCTGACGGAACACCCGTGGACATCGTGTTGAACCCCTTGGGTGTGCCTTCACGTATGAACCTGGGTCAGATCTATGAAACCGTGCTGGGTTGGGCTGGTCATGAACTCGGACTGAAGTTCGCCACCCCGATCTTCGACGGTGCCTCTCTCGAACAGATCAACGAACTGATGGAGAAGGCTGGTCTGCCCAAGAACGGCCGTGTGCAGCTCTACGACGGCGAGACTGGAGAACCTTTCGATCAACCCGCCACGGTGGGTTACATCTACATGCTGAAGTTGCACCACATGGTTGACGACAAGATGCATGCCCGTTCCATCGGACCATACTCATTGATTACGCAGCAGCCTCTCGGCGGTAAAGCCCAGTTCGGTGGTCAGCGTTTCGGCGAAATGGAGGTCTGGGCTCTTGAAGCCTTCGGCGCAAGCAACGTGCTTCAGGAGATCCTCACCGTCAAGTCCGACGACGTGGTCGGTCGTGCCAAGGCCTACGAAGCCATCGTCAAGGGTGACAACATGCCTGTGCCCGGTACGCCGGAATCCTTCAACGTCTTGATCCATGAACTTCGTGGTCTGGGTCTTGAAGTGACCTTTAAGGATAAAGATGGTAATGTCTTGAATTAATTATAGGAGATAGTATATGGTCAACAACACAATCAATAGCAACTTTGCCAGTATTACGGTAAGTCTTGCCTCCCCGGAATCCATCCTTGCACGTTCACACGGCGAGGTCCTGAAACCGGAAACCATCAACTACCGTACCTATAAACCCGAACGTGACGGTTTGTTCTGCGAGCGCATCTTCGGTCCCGTGAAGGACTGGGAATGCCACTGCGGTAAATACAAGCGTATCCGCTATAGAGGAACGATCTGCGACCACTGCGGTGTCGAGGTGACTGAGAAAAAAGTCCGTCGTGAACGCATGGGCCACATCCAACTCGTCGTTCCCGTAGCCCATATCTGGTACTTCCGCTCCCTGCCGAACAAGATCGGTGCTTTGCTGGGTATCCCTTCCAAGAAACTGGATTCCATCATCTACTACGAACGTTACGTGGTGATCCAAGCCGGTGCTCTTGAAGGAAAAGAGATCCCGAACGATTCCGAAGGCCGTACGGTCCAAAAGATGGAATTCCTCACCGAAGAGGAATACCTCGATCTGCTGGAGACCCTGCCTATCGAGAATCAGTATCTTCCTGACGATGACCCGAACAAGTTCATCGCCAAGATGGGTGCCGATGCCGTTTATGACCTGCTTTCAAGACTGGATCTGGACAAGGAGTCCTATATGCTCCGCGACAAGGCCAACTCGGAAACCGCCATGCAACGTAAACAGGAAGCCCTGAAACGTTTGCAGGTGTTCGAAGCCTTCCGTGAAGCCAACACGCACATGGAGAACCGTCCCGAGTGGATGATCGTGAAGGTCGTCCCCGTGATTCCTCCCGAGCTGAGACCTTTGGTGCCGTTGGATGGTGGACGTTTTGCCACCTCCGACCTCAACGATCTCTATCGTCGTGTCATCATCCGTAACAACCGTCTGAAACGACTCATCGAAATCAACGCTCCCGACGTCATCATGCGTAACGAAAAACGTATGTTGCAGGAAGCTGTTGACTCGCTCTTCGACAACTCACGCAAGTCAAGCGCAGTGAAGACAGATTCGAACCGTCCGCTGAAATCCTTGAGCGACAGCTTGAAAGGTAAGCAAGGACGTTTCCGTCAGAACCTGTTGGGTAAGCGTGTTGACTATTCAGGCCGTTCCGTCATCGTCGTCGGTCCGGATCTGAACATGAACGAGTGCGGTCTTCCCAAGGATATGGCTGCCGAGCTCTTCAAGCCGTTTGTCATCCGTAAGATGATTGAACGCGGCATCGTGAAGACCGTCAAGTCTGCCAAGAAGATCGTCGATCGCAAAGAGCCTGTGGTTTGGGATATCCTCGAAAATATCCTGAAGGGTCACCCGATCCTGTTGACCCGTGCTCCTACGCTGCACCGTCTGGGTATCCAAGCCTTCCAGCCTAAGCTGGTCGAAGGCAAGGCTATCCGCCTACACCCCTTGGTATGTACGGCATTCAACGCTGACTTCGACGGTGACCAGATGGCTGTCCACGTACCGCTGGGCAATGCCGCAGTGCTGGAAGCTCAGATCCTGATGCTGGCTTCGCACAACATCTTGAATCCTTCCAACGGTGCACCGATCACCCTGCCTTCACAAGACATGGTTTTGGGTCTGTACTATATCACCAAGCCTCGTAAGAGCACTCCTGACCATATCGTGAAGGGTGAAGGCATGTCCTTCTATTCTCCCGAAGAGGTCATCATCGCCCACAACGAGAAACGGGTGGATATGCACGCCATCATCAACTGCCGTGTCAAGGTGCGTGAAAATGGTGAGATCGTCACCAAGAAGATCGAAACCACGGTGGGTCGTGTCATCTTCAACCAAGTGGTTCCTGAGGAATACGGCTACATCAACCAACTGTTGACCAAGAAGTCGTTCCGCAGCATCGTCGGTGAAATGGTGCGTCTGCTCGGCACTGCCGTCACCACCAAGTTCCTCGACGACATCAAGAACATGGGTTACTACATGGCTTATAAAGGCGGTTTGTCATTCAACCTTGGCAACGTTCTCGTCCCTGCAGCAAAGGAGAAGCTCATTAGCGACGCCAATGCGAAGGCCGCCGAGATCCGTGAATATGAGAAGATGGGTTTCATGGGCCCCAACGAGCGCTACAACCAGATCGTTGACCTTTGGACCGATGTCAATACCAAGCTGACCAAGGAGGTGATGGACCTGCTGTCATCCGACGACCAGGGCTTCAACCCTGTGTATATGATGCTGCACTCCGGCGCCCGTGGTTCTGAGGCTCAGGTCTCACAGCTCTGCGGTATGAGAGGTCTGATGGCCAAGCCTATGAAAGCTGGTTCCGGTGGTGCGGAAATCATCGAGAACCCGATTCTTTCCAACTTCCAAGAAGGTCTGTCCGTGTTGGAGTACTTCATCTCCACCCACGGTGCCCGTAAGGGTTTGGCCGATACCGCTTTGAAGACTGCTGACGCTGGTTATCTTACCCGTCGTCTGGTCGATGTCGCCCACGATGTCATCATCACGAGCAAGGACTGCGGCACATTGCGCGGCTTGACGGTCTCCCGTGGTGAGGAAATCAAGGAAAAGGGCAAGCACTCGCTGCTGTACGACCGCATCCTCGGTCGTGTTGCCTTGCACGACATCTTCAGCCCCGTTACCGGTGAGCTGATCGTCGCTGGCGGCAACGAAATCAACGAAGAGTTGGCTGAAGCCATCGACGAGTCTCCGTTGGAGAGCGTCGAGATCCGTTCCGTGTTGACTTGCGAAGCCAAATATGGCGTTTGCGCCAACTGCTACGGTCGTAACCTTGCCTCCGGCAAGCTGGTTCAGAAAGGTGAGGCTGTCGGTGTCATCGCCGCACAGTCCATCGGTGAGCCTGGTACCCAGCTGACCCTTCGTACCTTCCACCAAGGTGGTAAGGCCTCCAAGGGCGTCGTGGTCAACAGCACCGAGGCCAAGTATGACGGCGTATTGGAAATCGACGAACTCCGTTCCGTCGATGCCGAACGCGAAGGACAGAAATGCCAGATCGTCATCGGCCGTTCCGCTGAAATGAAACTTCACGACAAGAATACCGGTGTTGTCCTGATGACCGTCAACATCCCCTACGGTGCCAAGTTATACTTCGGCAATGGGGCAGAGGTCAAGAAGGGCGACAAGATCTTCGAATGGGACCCCTACAATGCGACTATCGTTTCCGAATTCGCTGGTAAGGTCCGCTTCGTGAATGTGGTTGAAGGTATCACCTACCACAGTGAGACCATCGCTGAGACTGGTTTTAGCGAGCGCGTCATCATTGAAGGTAAGAGAGGTACCAAGAATCCTCAGATCGAGATCGTTGACGACGACAATACGGTGCTGGCGGTCTATGACCTTCCTGTCGATGCCCACGTGGTTGTCGAAGAGAAGGATGCCATCAAGGCTGGTGACCAACTGGTCCGTATCCCGCGTAACGTCTCCGGTGGCGGTGATATCACCGGCGGTCTGCCGCGTGTCACCGAGCTGTTTGAGGCCCGTAATCCTTCCGATCCGGCAGTGGTGTCTGAAATCGACGGTACCGTCCACCTTGAGAAGAAACTCAAGCGTGGCAACCGTGAAATCGTCATCACTTCCAAGACCGGTGACCAGAAACGTTACCTCGTACCTACCTCCAAGCAGATCCTGGCTCAGGAGAATGACTATGTGAAGGCTGGTCAGCCTTTGTCTGACGGTGCCATCACACCTGCCAGCATCCTCGCCATCATGGGACCGATGAAGGTGCAAGAGTACATTGTCAATGAGGTCCAGAGCGTGTATCGTTCACAAGGTGTGACCATCAACGACAAGCACTTCGAGGTCATCGTGCGCCAGATGATGCGTAAGGTCGAGATCATGGAACCCGGCGACACCCGCTTCCTTGAAGGCGAGCTGGTGAGCAAGCTGACGTTCCAAGAGGAGAATGACAATATCTACGGCAAGATGGTTGTCACCGATCCAGGTGACTCTGAAGACCTCTCCGCTGGACAGATCATCTCCGCCATGAAGTTGCGCGATGAGAACTCCTTGCTGAAACGTAAGGACCTCAAGTTGGTCGAGACCCGTCCCGCCGAACCTGCCACCGCAAGCCAGGTGCTTCAGGGTATCACCCGCGCGGCTTTACAGACCGACAGCTTCATGTCTGCCGCATCCTTCCAGGAAACCACCAAGGTCCTGACGAATGCCGCCATCAGTGCCAAGACAGACTATCTGCTCGGCATGAAGGAGAACGTCATCGTCGGCCATAAGATTCCTGCAGGAACCGGTCTCCGCGAGTATGACGACCTGATCGTCGCCTCCCGCGAGGAATACGAGGAACTCAAGGAAAAAGGCGCCGTTCTGGCGGATTGATCCTTTCATCTAACAATGTAGAGACGTCATGCTATGGCGTCTCTACTTTTTTTAACGAATAAAAAACAATATCATGGACGAAAAACAAAAGAACCAAATCAACATTGAATTGACCGACGAAGTCGCTGGCGGTACTTATTCCAACCTGGCCATCATCACCCATTCTCCAACGGAGTTTGTGTTGGATTTTGTGAGCCTGATGCCGGGCGCACCGAAAGCGAAAGTCAAGTCAAGAATCGTGATGACTCCCCAGCATGCCAAGCGCCTCTATAAGGCTTTGGCAGATAACCTGAGCAAATACGAGTCAACGTTTGGAAATATCAAGGAAGTGGGTGGCGAGATGTTGCCCCCATTCTCTATGGGTCCGAAAGCACAGGCGTGAAAATTCGGAATGCGGAATGCGGAATGCGGAATTATTAGACTCCGAAGGCTAATTCCGCATTCCGCATTCCGCATTCCGCATTAATTCCCAAAGTAGTTTCTCTGCTCAAAGCCGAACCATTGGGCGATGAGGTTGCCAGGGAACCTGCGGATGGACTTGTTGTAGTCCTGCACCATCTCGTTGTAGCGTTTGCGCTCTACTAAGATGCGGTTCTCACTGCCTTCATACTGGGCCATAAAGGTCTGATACGCCTCCTCCGCCTTAAGGTCGGGGTAGTTTTCAATGGACAAGATAACGTCGTTCACGGCGTCCCCAAGCAGCTGTTGGGTGTTTTCGAAACCCGACAGCTGCTCTTGTGTTGCGGTCTTAGGGTCGAGCTTATCAGTGGCGGCCTGCTTGGCTCTGGCCTCAACGATTGCTACCAGCGTCCCGCTCTCGTATTCGGAATAGGATTTTACCACAGCAATCAGGTTGGGGATGAGATCCATGCGCCTTTGATAGACGTTTTCCACCTGTGACCAGGCCTGTGTCATCTTCTCCTCGGTTTTCACGAAGTTGTTGTAGGTGCGTACTCCCCAGAGGAGTAGGATGGCCAAGATAATAAGGATGATCCAAAGGAGGCGGTGCTTTCCCATGGGACGGCGTGTTTAGATGAATTCAATGTTCTCTTCCGAGGTGTATTTCTCACAGTAGTGGCATACCAAGCGAAGCTTGCCATCGACATATTTCACGCGGAATTTCGTGGCGATGTCGTGCTCCTTGTTGGTGACGCAGTTCGGATTGAAGCATTTGACGATCTTCTCAATCCGCTCAGGGATTTGTACCGTCATTTTGTTGACCACTTCAAAGTCCTTGATTTCGATGATGGATGCGGTAGGGGCCACCAGCGCGATCTTGTTCACGTCTTCGGGGGCAAAGTACTTGTCAGCCGCCTTGATGAATCCTTTGGTGCCGAACTTCTTGCTTTCGACGTTGATGCCAAGATACACCGGATGCGTCACTTTGTCCAAGCCCAGGATCTTGACGACCTGGAACACTTTGTCGGCGGGGATATGGTCGATGACCGTGCCATTCTCAATGGCTGAAACGATCAGTTCTTTTCTCTTTTCCATAGCTTTAGATTTCAAAATTTTATAATTTCAAGATTTAAAGATTCGTTATTTTAACCCTAGGATAGCTGCGATGAGCGCTTGACGAGCATATACGCCGTTTTGTGCCTGCTGGAAGTAGTAGGCCTTCGGGTTGGCGTCCACATTGACATGGATTTCGTTGACGCGCGGCAGGGGGTGTAGGACGCGGCAGTTGGGCTTGGCATTGGCCAACATGGCGTTACGCAGCACGTATGAGTTCTTCACCTTTTCGTATTCCAATGGATCGGGAAAACGCTCGCGTTGTACACGCGTCATGTAGATAATGTCGGAGTGGGGGATGACATCCTCCAATTCGGTGAACTGTTCGTATTCGAGATGGGCGTCCTTGATGTGTTGTTTCACGGTTCTGGGGAGTTTCAGTTCCACGGGTGACACCAGGTTGAATTTGGCGTTGAAGTGGCTCATGGCTTCCACTAGGCTGTGTACGGTGCGGCCGTATTTCAAGTCTCCCACCAGGGTGATTTCGAGGTTTTCCAGCGTGCCTTGTGTCTTGCGGATGCTGTAAAGGTCGAGCATGCACTGGGTGGGGTGTTGGTTGGAGCCGTCGCCGGCATTGATGATCGGCACCTTCGACACTTCGGAGGCGAGGCGGGCGGAGCCGTCGATGGGGTTGCGCATGACGATGAGGTCGGCATAGCTGGCGACCATGGTGATGGTGTCGGCAAGCGACTCTCCTTTTTGGACGCTGGTGCCAGAGGTGCTGCTGAAGCCGATGACATTGCCACCCAGCAGTTGGATGGCCGTCTCGAAACTCAGTCGCGTACGGGTGGAAGGTTCGAAAAACAACGAGGCGATGATGCGCCCGTTGAGAAGGTTCTGGTGCGGATTGCGCTCGAAATCTTCTGCGATGTCAAGCACATGGCAGATCTCCTCGGGCGTGTAGTCGCTGATGGAGATCAAGCTACGGTTTTTCAGTGAGATGGACATGGCCTATGGTGTTTAGTTTGTTGATTGCAAAAAAAAGACGGCTGCGATAAAGCAACCGTCTCGATTCCTTTGATAAAGTATTCCGGTGACATTTTTTCGTACATCATCGGAATGCAAATATAGGAATATCTTTCAAAAACAAAGTCTTTTTTTAAAAAAATCTTAGTTGTAATTCATGATATTTAAAGCAACGCCAAAGTAGAAGGCGTGAGCGGTACAGGTGGCATTGATCTCGAACCACTTGCAGGGAACCACGGTGAGGCCTGCTCCATAGTTGAAGTTGTCGCGATGCCAGGTCGGGTGGTATTTGTGGTAGATGGACTGAGCTTCGAAATCGATCTCAACGTCGCTGCCCTCGGTGTAACCCGTGGTAACGCGGCTCCAGCCAATCATGGGCGTGACGAACACATAGTCTTTGTAAATCGGGAATTGGTAACCTGCGTTAAGGGTGAATGCGGAATGGTCGTCCCAATTGCCTAAAATGATGTGACTGTCAAAGCGATGGTCGGGGGTGACATAGATGAAATCAGCATAGAAACCAGCGATGGCGATACTGGCGCCTACGCCAACGTCGCTTAAATCCCACGTTTGGGAGCTACTGAGATCTTGGACTGAGCGGTAACCAACCAAGCCGGTGTTGAAGCCGACAACGGCGCGTTCTTTGTTTTCTGTTAGGTCAAACCATTGTGCTTGGGTGCTGATCGTCATCATGGAGAACAGCAGGGTGATAAATACATACTTTTTCATAAAAAAACAATTAGGATGAAGTTTTGAGCGGCAAAATTACAAAAAACCAGGATTCGTTTAATCTACTGCTCTAAAATACGTATCTTTGCACCAAGATATAGCTTTGTTATTATGTTAGAAGAAATCCTTAGACAGCTGTTTATCAAGTCGTTCAAGACGTTATACGGCCAAGAGCCTCCGGTACAACAAGTTAATTTCCAGAAGACTCGTCCCGAGTTTGAAGGCGACCTTACTGTTGTGGTGTTTCCTTTCGGGAAACTGGCTGGCCGCAACCCTGAGCAATTGGCCAACGAGATGGGTGCCGAGATGATGAAAGAATCCACGATGATCGCAAAATTCAATGTGGTGAAAGGCTTCCTCAACATCCTCATTTCCGACAATTTCTGGCTGGACTTCTTCCGTGAGAATCACCCAAAGGTGAACTATGGCAGGAAAGAAGTCACTGGCAAACCTGTGGTGGTGGAGTATTCCTCGCCGAATACCAACAAGCCCTTGCACTTGGGACACATCCGTAACAACCTGCTGGGCTGGAGCGTGTCGGAAATCATGAAAGCCAACGGTAAGAACGTGGTGAGGGTCAACTTGGTCAATGACCGTGGCATCCATATCTGCAAAAGCATGTTGGCTTGGAAGAAGTGGGGCAACGGCTGTACTCCAGAATCCACTGGGAAGAAGGGGGACCATCTCATCGGCGACTTCTATGTGTTGTTTGACAAGGAGTATAAAAAAGAGCTAAAGACCCTGTTGCCGGAGAACTACGATACCTTGGATGAGAAAGCCCAGGAAGAAGCTAAAGCCAAGGCCGAAGCCCAATCCACCTTGATGCAGGAAGCCCGTGAGATGTTGCGTAAATGGGAAGCCAACGACCCCGAGGTACGCCAGCTTTGGGAGATGATGAACCAATGGGTCTATGACGGTTTTGACGTGACCTACAAACGTCTCGGCGTGAGCTTCGAGAAGATCTATTATGAATCACAGACCTATCTGTTGGGCAAGTCGCTCGTACAGGAGGGACTTGAGAAAGGGGTGCTTTATCGCCGCGAGGACAACTCGGTATGGTGTGATCTCCGCGATGAGGGCCTCGACGAGAAACTGTTGCTCCGTCGTGATGGCACTTCGGTATATATGACCCAAGACTTGGGTACCGCACAGCTGCGTGTGGAGGAATATGATCCTGAGAAGCTCATCTATGTGGTGGGTAACGAACAGATTTACCATTTTGACGTGCTGAAACGGGTGCTGGTTCGCCTGGGCCGTGAATGGGGTAAGGATATCGAACATCTCTCGTACGGGATGGTGGAACTGCCCAACGGCAAGATGAAGTCACGTGAGGGTACCGTGGTGGATGCCGACGACCTCATGGACGAGATGGTGGCCACCGCCAAAGGCGTTTCAGAGGAGTTGGGCAAGGCCAAGGACCTCTCTCCTGAAGATGCGGACAAACTCTATCATACCATTGGCTTGGGCGCCCTGAAGTACTTCATCCTTCGCGTCGATCCCAAGAAGACCATGCTGTTCAATCCGGAAGAATCCATCGACTTCAATGGCAATACGGGTCCCTTCGTGCAATATACCCACGCCCGTATCTGTTCAGTGCTCCGTAAAGCCGCTGAACAGGGTATCAAACTGGAGAACGAGGTGAAAGTTGCCGACCTTCAACCTAAGGAGAAAGAAATCCTCGTGATGATGTATGGCTGGCCGACCGTGCTGAACCAAGCCGCCGAAGGCCGTAGCCCTGCGATGATCGCCAACTTCATTTACGACCTGGCCAAGGAGTTCAACCAGTTCTATCAGGAATGCAGCATCCTCAAGGAAGAAGATGCCAACCGGCGCCTGTTCCGTTTGCAGGTTTGCGACATGGTGGCCGCCCTGCTGAGAAATGCTTCAGAGCTTCTTGGTATCGGAATGCCAGAGAGAATGTAACTATTAATAGATTATATATAATAATTGATTGTTTTCTTCGGAAACCTCATTTTGACTATGTGGTTGACAAGGTTATTGCCAACATTATAGATGGTGGATGGTGATGTTACATGTTTTTTCCTACCTTTGCACCAGTTATGAACGTCTTCTATCTCAAAGGAGCTGTTGAAGGACTCAACACCCTTCCCGAAGAGGAATCCAAACACTGTGTGAAAGTGCTTCGGATGACCGAAGGGGAGCGTTTTTACGTGACCGACGGGGAGGGGAGCCTTTATGATGCCGAGCTGGTGGAGGCCTTGCCGAAACACGCCACGGTGAACCTGACGAACAAACGCCCCGGTTACGACCATTGGAACTTCAATCTGGAAATAGCCATCGCGCCTACCAAACTCAATGAACGTATGGAGTGGTTCCTCGAAAAGGCTACGGAGATTGGTATCGACCGGGTGCGGCTGTTCACTTCCTACCACTCGGAACGCCGTGCCGCCAATGTGGAACGCTTCCAAAAAGTGATGGTCGCCGCCATGAAACAGTCCATCAAATCCAGGTTGCCACTTATCGACGATTTGGTTCCTTTTGATAAATTGGTGAAACAACCTTTTGAAGGCCAGAAGTTCATCGCATGGATTGATGATAACGTGAAGGATTGCCTCTGCGACTTATATCATAAAGGTGAAAACGTTTTGATCCTCATCGGTCCCGAAGGAGATTTCAGTCCCGAAGAAGTTGCGCTAGCCAAGGAGAACGGCTTTGTGCCATGTAGCTTGGGCGATGCCCGATTGCGTACGGAGACTGCCGCGCTGGTGGCTTGCCATACCATCCAGTTGATCAATCAGATGAAATGAAAAGAATTGCAATATTTATATTGTTTTTATTTCCGTTATTGGTTTCAGCCCAGCAACTCAACATTGCCCTGTTGAAATACCGTGGGGGAGGAGACTGGTACGGCAATCCCACTTCTTTGCCCAACTTGGTGCGTTTCTGCAACCAGGAGCTGGGGACGGACATCAACCCGGATGTCCCTACGGTGGAGCCATCCAGCCCCGACATCTTCAACTACCCATACGTCTATATGACGGGGCATGGCAATGTGGTGTTTGATGCCGTGGAGGCGCAAAACTTGCGCAATTACATGCTGGCGGGTGGTTTCCTGCATATCGATGACAACTATGGCATCCGCCAATACATCGAACCCCAAATGAAAAAGGTCTTTCCGGAATTGGAGTTTGTGGAGCTGCCTTATTCCCATGACATCTTTACGAAACCTTATCCCTTCCCCAATGGCTTGCCGAAGATCCATGAACACGATAACAAGCCTCCTCAACTTTTTGCGTTGATTTACGAAGGAAGGATCGTGTGTATCTTCACTTACGAATGCGACCTCGGCGATGGCTGGGAGGACCAACGCGTTCATCACGACTCCCAGGAGACCCGTGAGAAGGCCTTGAGAATGGGAGCGAATATCCTGAGATACGTTTTTGAGAATTAGGAATGCGGAATTCGGAATTCGGAATTAGCCTTCGGAGTCTAATAATTCCGCATTCCTAATTTTTCAGCAGCACTTCCGCGGCTTTCAGTGCCTCGGGAGTCACTTTGTCGTTGCTGAGCATCTTGGCGATTTCGGTGATGCGGTCAGCGTTGGACAACACCTTGATATGAGACTGGGAGCGTTGGCCTTCGTTGTCTTTGTAGATAAAGAGATGGTGCTGGGCTTTGCTGGCCACCTGGGGCAGGTGGGTGATGGCGATGAGTTGCAGGTCTCCGCCCATCTGTTGCAGGATGCTGCCGATTTTGGCGGCTACCTCGCCAGAAACGCCGGTGTCGATTTCGTCGAAAATGAGGGTGGGGATATAGTTGTGTTGTGACACCACGCTCTTGATGGAGAGCATCAGTCGGGAGAGCTCACCGCCAGATGCCACTTTGCTAAGCTCGTCCACCGCTACGCCTTTGTTGGCGGAGAAGAGGAAACGGACCTGGTCCAAGCCGTTGGCGTTGAAGGCTGGGCAAGGTTCCACTGCGACTTGGAACACGGCATGGGGCATGGCCAATTGCCGAGCAAGTCCGGTGACATTCTCGCCAAAGGTCTTGGCCGCCTTAGTGCGTTGGGCATGGAGCTTCTTGGCCAACTGTTGCAGCAGTGACGTTTGCTCTTTCAGTGCTTTTTCGGCTTTCTCGATCTCTTGGTCGATGTTTTCAAAGGCATCAACCTTAGCTTCAAGATCGTTGCGTAACTGAATCAGGGCATCATAATCCTTGACATGATGCTTCATCATCAGTCGGTTGAGCAAGTCGAAGCGCTCTTGTAACTCCTGGAGCTTGTCCTCGTCGAATTGTGCGTCGCCACCCAGCCGGTCAAGGTCGTAGGCGATGTCTTTCAGCTCCACTTGGATGTCGTCGAGGCGTTGTTGCAAATCTTCGGTGTTGGGGACGAGTTGTTGGAGGCGGTGGAGCATCGACGACAACTCGTTAAGTTGAGGTAAAATGGCCGTGTCCGCATGCTCTAGCAGTCCGTTGGCGTTGAAGAGCAATGATTTGATTTCCTCGGCGTTCTCCATGAGGTTCAGGCTTTGTTCTGCCTCGGCATATTCGCCTTCCTTGAGTTGGGCTTTTTGGAGTTCGTCGAGTTGGAACTTCAGGTAATCGTTCTCGGCGATGTTCTTCGAGGCAGTTTCCCGAAGTTCGTTCAGCTGACGTTGGATGTTGTTGTATTTGTTGAAACCGGACCGGTACTCGGCCAACAGGTCATGGTTTTGTGCGATTTCGTCCAGCAAGTGAAGCTGGAAACCGGTGTCGGTAAGCAGCAACGAGTCGTGTTGGGAGTGGATATCCACCAGTTGGCTGCCGATTTCTTTGAGGGTTTGAAGGTTGACAGGGGTGTCGTTGATGAAGGCGCGGCTTTTCTTTTGGGGACTGAGTTCCCGGCGGAAGATGCAATGGTGTTCAAAGTCCAAGTCGCATTGCTCGAAAAGAGGCTTGAGCAGTTCGTCTTGCAGTTGGAATTGTGCTTCCACCACGCATTTCTTGTCCTTGTCGAACAATACTCCCGTGTCGGCCCTGTCGCCCAGCACGAAGCCGAGAGCGCCAAGCAGGATGGACTTACCTGCACCGGTCTCGCCGGTGATTACGCTAAAGCCTTCGGCAAAGCCGACGGAGAGGTCTTCAATAAGGGCGTAGTTTTTTATATGGAGGTGGGCTAACATGTCAAGAAAGGTTTACCCACGCGGCCCTTGCAGGATGGCATCGTATTGTGTGGCCTTGGAGGGGTCGATTTCTTTCATGATGTTGGCAGCTTTCGTTTTTTCCTGTTGCGAGCCTTGGCTGAACACATTGATGATCTCGTCGCGTTTGGATTCGATGATCAGCTGGAGGAAGAAACAGGTGGGGTACTCTTGGTGTACCTGTTGGAGATATTCCAGTGACTTCAGGATGGCAGCGCGGCCTTCGGCAGGGTGCTCTGACATGACGTCGAGGCCAAGGCGGTGATAGTCGTACAGGAAGCTATGGAGCGGCTCGTAGCTGTTGTTGTTCAGATTCTCTGCAATCCAGTACCGGTTTTTGTTGCCATCGAAGGCTTTCCATCCACTTTGGCTGGAACTTTGAGCGTTGTTCACGATCTGTTGGGCGGCTTTGAAGAAAGGTTCTCCGCCATGGGGCGAGAACGAGTCGAAGTCGAGGCCCAGGAAGGTGTAGATGTAGAAAGCGATGGTGGAGGTCAGGTCCGAGAAATGGGTGCTTAGGCTGAAATCAAGGGCTTGTCCGTCCATGTAGCTGAAGCTGAAGTTCTGGTCCAGGTAGTTGAAAAGCGGCGTGGTATAGCTGGCTTTGTAGCAGGGACGACGCAAAGCCATGTTGAGTTCAGCAACAAAGGAGTCGGAGTCGGTGCGCTCACGAACTGTGATGGCCATGGAGCATTCAATCTTCTCTGCGGTCTTGAAGTTGATGTTGGTCCACTTGGTGCTGTTGATGAACTCATACAAGGCGGTCTGCAGGTTTTCGAATACGGTCTTGTCCGTGCCGGCCACTTGGTTGGAGTTGATGCGGATGTCGCATTTGATCTCCTGGGCGGCAAGGATGTTCGTAAAGAACACCAGAAGACAGAGTAGTATTGCGTGTAGTCTGTTCATGGGTTAGAACTCGTCCTGGGTTTCCTTCCGGGGGTTACGGAAATAGATCTCGTCGTTAAGGAACTCGTGAATGGCGATAAGCGTGGGCTTGGGAAGGCGTTCGTAGAACTTGGCGATTTCAATCTGTTCGCGGTTCTCAAAGACTTCTTCCAGGCTGTCGTTGTTGGTGGCGAACTCTTCGATTTTCTTGTTGAGTTCTTCCTTCATCTCGGAAGCGATCTGGTTGGCGCGTTTGGTTAAGATAGCCACGGTCTCATAGATGTTTCCGGTGCCTTTGTAAAACTGGTCTTTCTGACGGGTAACCACCGTCGTTTCGGTTCTGATTTTTTTGAAATCCATAGTGTCAATGTATGTTTTCTAGTTTTTTTCTTGCTTTGTTTGCGACAGCTTGAGCCTTTTTAAGGTAGGGGCTGTCGGGGAATAGGTAGGTGAGGGTGTTGCAGCGCTCGATGCAGGCTTCATAGCGTTCCTTTTGCTTTTCAGGGATGCTGTTCTCCGCATAGTCGTAATAGGTGATAGCCATCTCGCTGAGGATTTCCTCACGATGTTTGGTGTTGGGATACTTTTTCAGGAGGTTCTCAAAGCTGGTAATGGCCGCATTGTAGTTGCTCATCCGGTAGTAGAGCATGCAGATGTCGTAGTCTTTCTCTTCCAGTTTGCTATTGAGGTCGTTAAGCAGTTCCTGGGCCCGAGCCAGACTGTCGCTTTGCGGGTATTGTTCAATGAAATTCTCAAATTGGGTGATGGCTTTCTTGGTGTTTTCCTGGTCAAGGCTGGAGATCGGGGAGGTCATGTAGGTGCAGTAGGCATTCATGAAGGCGGCCAACTCAGCATCTTTGGAGAAAGGATAGCCGTTGATGAACTTATTGAAATAATAGCCTGCAATCTCGAAGTCGTTGGTGAGATAGTAGCACATGGCGGTACGATAAGCGATGAACTCGCCTTTGGGCGTGTTGCGGAAGGTGTTCTGTAGCAGATCGAACAACTGCAGCGCCTTGTTGTAGTCCTTGCGGTCGTAGTAGTCCATGGCGACCTCATACTTCAAGTCGTTGTCCGTGCTCTTGAGAATACGGGTGAACACGTTGCACGAGGTGCAACAGGTCAGGAGAAATAAGATGCCTAAAATGAGCCTACGATGAAACATGCGGCAAAATTAACCAATTTTTGTTATTTGACAATGATTTTCCTTGTGGATACGGACGAATTGTCGGAGAGTCTCAAGAAATAGACCCCTTGTTCCAAGTCGCGTTGGATGTCGAAGTTGCCATCGCATTGGCCTTGCAGGACGATTTGTCCCAAACTGTTGACCAGGTTGTAGGTCGTTGTCGTATGGATGCCTTCGATATGGATCAGTCCGTTGGTGGGGTTGGGGAACACCTTGACATTGTCCATGGCATTCTCTCCGGCCGCCCAATTCTCGATGCTGACGATGACGGAGGCTTCAGCGGTTTGTCCTATTCCGTCGGTAACGGTGACGGTGTAGGTGGTCTGAGGATCTGTGGGTGTAGCGATCGGTGAAGCGGAGTGGGGGTCGTCGAGGGTTTCGGCTGGTGTCCAGAGATAGGTGTAGTTACCGTCGCCTCCAGTGACCACAGCATGGAGTTGCGAGGTGGTGCCTTCTTGGATGAGGGTAGGTTCGGCGGAAACTTCTACGGTTAGCGGGTCATAGTTGATGCCGATGCAATGGATGGTGGCAGCCCATCCGTTGGCAGTAACTGAGTAGTCGGAATACAACTTGAATGTCAGGGCTCCATCGGGGTTGGTGGCGGTGACGGTGCCGGGGCTGTTGCTTCCGGTGTATTCGCCAATTAAGCTTGCGCCGACGCTGGTGCCGTCATAGATATAGAGGTAATCGTAGTTGTTTTCCATGGCGAATGAAGAGAAGATGGCCTCGATGATACCTCCAGGGGTACCAGGCTTGAAGGTGAGGACCAGGTCCTTGTTGTTTCCGTAGTCGCCATTCGGACCTCCATCATCGTAGAACAAGGCGTTGCAGGTCTCGATGGTGCCGTTTTGCATGTTGTATGACTCGCTCACATGGATGAAGTTCTGCTTGGTGACGGTCTCAGTTTGGCCGTTGCCGTTAGTGACGGTCAGGGTGACGTCGAAGTCGCCGATGGCGTCATAGACGATGCCTGTGGGGTTATGGGCCGTAGAGGTGGACGGGTTGCCGCCTTCAAACGTCCACTCCCAGCTGACCAGGTTGGCGCCCCAAGTCTGGTCGGTGAAGTTGACACTGCCATGGAGGGAGACGTCGGTGGGGTCGGCGGTGAAGTCGGGGAGGAGTCCCTCGCCAGCTTCGAGTTGCACGTTGAGCGTAATGGTCTCGCCGTCAGCCACGGTGATGGTCTCCTGGTGCGGATAGTAGCCGTTGGCGGTAAAGGTCAGGGTGTAGGTGCCTCCTTTGATGGGGCGGTGGTAATCCCCAGCAGGTAGATGGCTGCTCACAACGGAATAGTTGTCGTCATGGCCGGTGATGGTTACCGTGGCCTCAAGGGGATTGCCGTTAGCCATGTCGGTAACTGTACCATGGATGCCATAAAGGCATTGGTTCATGAAAGAGAAGATGGAGTTCTTGTTGTAATTCCAGAAACTCGGGAGTTGACTGCCGCTAGGCAGTTTGGTGTTGGAGCATTCGATGGTCAGCTCCCTGCATTGGACATAGCCATTCATGTAGTCTTGACGGCCACCGCCGATCATGTACCATTGAGCGCCGTTGGTGATACCGTTGTTGTAATCGGTCATATAGTTGGAATTCACTTCATGGGTGAGGTTGGCGTATTCGTGGCTGATCAACTGATACCAAGCGTCATCGGCGTGTAGCGTGTAGGTGTTGTCCCAAGGATAGTTCATCACCTCCGCACCGCCGTGGTAGTTGGCGCCCATCACAAACGGAATGTCTTGGGCGAATTGCATAAACCATTGGGTCTCAAGTTGATATTCTTCTCCGTCGGGGTGTGGGCCGCTATGAGGATCAGGGTAGTTGCGGTTCATATCCACGCCGTTGGCATTGTAGCGGGTAGCGCCGTTCACATTCGTGTTGCCGCCGTGGTAGGTGCCGTCGGGGTTGGTGTTGGGAGCGATGTAAAGATCGATGTTGGCAAGTACATTTTGGCATTCCGGCAGGGAGGGGTTCTCAAGCAGGTAGTCAATGAGGCGAAGCATCATGATCCAGCCGGTGGTCTCGTCACCGTGGATGGTGGAGGTGTAGAGGAACTTGGGTTTGCCTTCGCTGGAACCGTTGTTGATATGGGCAATCAAGATCTTGCGGTTGCTGGGGAGTGTGCCCAAGGTGATGATTTCGCATTTGTCGGGGTGGTCGGTGGCAAATTGGTACATCATATCTTCGTAGGCCTGATAGGTCGGGTAGCTGTCCCACTCGTAGTCGGCACGGTTGCTGCCGTCCCACATGGCGGCTTTTTCCAGCATGGAAGGAGGAGTCAACAGCGACACTTCATAGCCGAGTTTCTGGAAACGGGCAAATTGCTCGTTGTTGGCGTATGCGATAACCGTGTTGCCGTTCATGCGGTCCACGGAGATGGTGCGGGCAATGGTGTTCAGGTCGTCGTTGCCGTTGAGGTTAAAACTAAAATAGTATTCATTCCGCTCTTGCATGAGTTGGTTCAACTCATTTTTCTGGGCGGTGAGTCCCAAGGAAATGAAAAGGGATAAAACCAGTAAAAGAATGTGTTTCATTTAAAAATTAATTATTTTGTTATTGTATTCATTCTCAATATCTTGCTTGACGTTGTCCGAAACGGGTACTAAGGGGAGTCGCAGGACGTTTTTGCACAATCCCATGAGGCTCATCAGGCATTTGATGCCGGCGGGGTTGCCATCGGCGAAGATGAGTTGGTTCATGCGAAGCATGGCGTAGTGGAGTTTCAGCGCTTCTGCGGTGTGGCCTTCTTTCATGGCGTTCATCATCTTGCTGAAAGGCTTGGTGTAGGCGTTGGCGGCCACGGAGATGACGCCTTGGGCCCCGAGGGCCATCAGCGGTTGGGTGATGCCGTCGTCGCCGGAGATCACGTCGAAGTCGGCGGGTTTGTCGCGTAGGATTTCCATGATCTGTGTGAGGTTGCCCGAGGCTTCCTTGACGGCGATGATGTTGGGGTGTTTGGCGAGTGCGACGCAGGTGGCGGCTTGCAGGTTGACGCCGACACGCCCGGGGACATTGTAAAGGATGACGGGTACGGGACTGGCGTCGGCGATGGCTTCGAAGTGGGCTTTCATGCCGCGTTGGTTGGGCTTGTTATAGAAAGGCACGACGCTCAAGATGCCGTCAATACCGTTGAAATCCTGTGCTTTGATCTGCTCGATCACGGCTTGTGTGTTGTTGCCACCCAGGCCGAGTAGCACGGGGAGGCGGCCGGCGTTGGCTTTCAAGATGGTAGCCACCACCAACTTTTTCTCCTCAGGGGTAAGTGTAGGGGCTTCGGAGGTAGTGCCCAGCGCTACCAAGAAGTCGGCGCCTCCGTCGATGACATGGTTGACAATGCGTTCTAACGCTTGGAAGTCAACGGACTTGTCCTCGTTGAAAGGCGTAATCAGTGCAATTCCAGTTCCTCTAAATTTCATGGTAAGAAGTTTTCCGTTTTCCGTTTTCCGTTTTCCGTTCTCCGTTTTCCGTTCTTAACCCTGTCCCGTCAGTGCCTGCAAGTAGTTGTACAACACTTGAATGTTTTGTTCGGGTTCGGGGTTTTTCTCGTTGTCGATGATCAGGTCATAGATTCCGGAGTGGTCGCTTTTGTTGAAGCTGATCCGGAAGCTTACGTTGGGCAGGGTAGCCAGGTAGTCGCTGATGTCGATATGTTTTTTCGCCATATTGACCAACAGGTTGGTCTTGGGCAGTTTGCTTATTTCTTCTTGTTTTTCCGAGGTCAGGACCTTCATGAAACCGAAATCCTGGGTGGTAACTTCGCAGTATTGGTCGCTAAGCAACATATCCTCGGAGGCTTTTTCGCTGATGATGATGAATCGGGTCCTTGTGATGCCGAAGATGGATTTGACACAATCTTCGATGGCTCTCACGTTTTGTTTGTCGAGGTCTTCAAGGATGATGATGATGGAGGAAAGCCTGTCCATATCGGGCATCTTGCATCCATTCTTCTCAGCGATGAATTGGTCGATGGAACGAATCAGCAGTTTGTATCTCAGTTTGTCGAACATAGTCAGTTTCGGTGTTCCATAAATAAAACGGCAAAGATAGCGAATTCTTATCATTAATTGTCGTATTTTTGCACAAAATTTCAGATATGCAGATCACCGTTTTAGGAAGTGGCACTTCTCAGGGCGTTCCCGTTATCGGCTGCAAGTGTCCGGTGTGCCAATCGACGGATCCTCGGGACAAGCGGACGCGCACTTCGATTCTGATTAGGACCGACAAGGTGACGGTGGCGGTGGATGCTGGGCCGGATTTCCGGCAGCAGATGTTGCGGGAGGGCATTGACCACTTGGATGCGGTGTTCATCACCCATGAACACAAGGATCATATTGGGGGCTTGGATGATGTGAGGCCGTACATCTTCATGCAGGACAACAAGCCGATGCCTTTGTATGTCGAGGAGACCTCCTTGCCAGAGATCAAAAGGGAGTTCTCCTACGCCTTTTCGGACCATCTCTATCCAGGTGCTCCTACCTATGACGTGCATATCATTGACGAGACGCCATTCACTTTCGGCGATCTTTATGTGGAGCCCATCAAGCTAAAGCACTACACGCTCACCTGCTATGCCTTCCGTATCGGGAAGTTCGCCTATGTGACGGATTTCAGCGAAATCTCCGATGAGGCTTTGGACCGTCTTCGGGGCGTGGAGTACATGATCATCGAGGCCCTGGGCCGACACAAGCATTATTCGCACATCAATTTGGAGCAGGCCGTGCAGATTGCCACCGACCTCAAGGTGAAAAAGGCATGGTTTACCCATTGCAGCCATCACATGGGGAAAGCCGTGGACGTGAATGCGGAACTCCCTGATAATATGATGCTTGCGTATGATGGTCTCAGCTTTGTTATAAATGATTGAACTATCAGATTAAAATTATTTTCATTAATTAATTTGTATTATTGTAAAATTTGCTATTTTTGTGTCAATTTATTAAGATTGAACAATGATAGATCCAACAATGATACACGTCGGCAGCCTTGTGAAGCTGGAATTGCGCAAGCAAGGCTACTCTGTGACATGGCTCGCGCGTCAGCTACATAAAGAACGCAGTGGCGTCTATAAAATGCTTTCCAGAAAGAGTTTGGACATCAGCACGTTGATGATGGTCAGCGTGGTGCTCAACCATGATTTCTTCGCGGATATCTCCAAAATGCTTCAACGTTACACAACCTTAATGAAACACTTCTAACTATTTAGTTGTATAACTAATGGTTCATTTGTATCTCGACCGACTGGATGCTGCAGTGATGCCCCATCCAGTCATTTTTTTAGTAGCAGCTTTTTAGAGATGTTACATTGAAACGAAAAATATTTTTTTAGCGCTCCAATTCCTTGGGGTAGCAGATGAAGTATTTCACCACCGGATGCGACAAAACGGAGATGTTCAGTTGGTCGGAGGCTTCGCTGATGTCCTTGATGCTGCCGTCACGGTACAAGATGTTGATGGCGGGTTTGTTCAGCTGGTAGGCGTGGTTGGACGACACCCCTTGGAGCAACAGGAAACTCGCGTCGTACAGCGACAGCTTGAACTGCGCCGCGATGGCATGGAGGATGCCGTCGATGTAATCGGGGGCGAAGGGTTCTTTCGAAATCTCGATGCGGAACAGGTTCCGGTCAAGAAGCCTGCGACATAACTCCCGAAGCACGAAGTCCTCGTCGTTGTACCAGAGCTTCACGGCAGTCATCACGTCGTAGTCGTCCAACTGGCAGAACATCCCCAACACATGGTTCATGTCGTCGTTGGGACCGAAGTCGTCCTGGTGCTTCAGGAAGAACGACAGGGCAGGAGTGGCGGGGAGGTCGCGGTGACGGCTGATAAGACGAGCCCGTTTCAGGATCTCGCGCAGCATATACTCGGCACTTAACACGGTTTTGTGCATATAGACTTGCCAGTACATGATGCGACGCGACACGAGGAAACTCTCCACAGAATAGATTCCCTTGGCCTCGATGGCCAGCTCGTTGCCTACCACTTCCATCATGTCGAGGAGCCGCTCGGCATTCACGTTGCCCTCGGCCACCCCGGTAAAGAAACTGTCGCGATTCAGGTAATCGATGCGGTCCACGTCCAACTGGCTCGAGATCAACTTGCTGAGGAACCCCTTCTCGTATTCACCCATGAAAATCTTGATGGCTAAGTCAAGTTTCCCGTCATGGAGCTCGTTGAATCGCCTCATGATCATTAAGGAGAGGTCTTCGTGCGAGATGCCTTTCACGATGCTGCTCTCCAAAGTGTGCGAGAATGGACCGTGTCCGCTGTCATGCAGCAAGATGGCCAACGATACCGCTTCCAACTCCTGCTCGCTGATGTCGTAACCCTTGCCCCGGAGCAACTGGATGGCACGCCGCATCAGATGCATGGCGCCCAAACTGTGCGCAAATCGGGTGTGGTTGGCGCTGGGATAGACCATGTTGGTCATGCTGACCTGCTTGATCCTCCTCAGGCGTTGGAAATATGGATGCTCAATGATGTCAAAATGCAGTTCGTCAGGGATGTTGACAAATCCGTAGATGGGGTCGTTGACGATTTTCTTCTTGTTGGTTTCCACCTTAATAAGATTGATAGTTGAAAATTGAAGGTATTTCGCAACAAAATTAGTAATATTGCGTTTATAAATCGAATCTTTGAATCTTTAATTCTTTAAATCTTTGAATTCTAATTATGGATAAAACCACCATCCTTTGGGCAGATGACGAGATTGACCTGTTGAAGCCCCATATTATTTTCCTGGAACAAAAAGGCTACGAAGTGGTTACGGCCAATAGTGGTTCGGATGCCATCGACTTGGTCCGAAGCAGACATTTCGATATTGTATTCCTTGATGAGCAAATGCCTGGCGTGAGCGGCATCGAGGCCCTCGAAGTCATCAAACGTGAATATCCGAATATCCCGGTGGTGATGATCACCAAGAGTGAGGAAGAGCGCATCATGGAGGATGCCATTGGCTCGGATATCGCCGACTACCTCATCAAGCCGGTGAACCCGAATCAGATCCTGCTTTCACTGAAACGCAACCTGGAAAACAGGAAACTCCGCGAGGAGAAGAGCTCCATGGGCTATCAGCAGGAATTCCGCCAGATCGCCATGGACATCAACAACAACCTTGGCAGCAACGAGTGGATCGAACTGTATAAGAAACTCGTGCGTTGGGACCTGGAACTCCAAAAGTCCACCGATGAAGGCATCAAGCAGATCCTCATCGACCAGAAACAGGAAGCCGACACCGCTTTCACCCGTTTCGTGGAACGCAATTATGTGGATTGGATCCAAGGTAAGTCCGAGAAGCCAGTGATGTCGCATACCCTCGTCCGCGACAAGGTGATCCCGAGAATCACGGAGGACGACAAGCCCCTGTTCTTCATCGTGATCGACAACCTGCGCTATGACCAGTGGAAAGCCATACAACCCATCCTTGAGTCCTATTTCAGGGTGGATTCCGACGATGTGTACTATAGCATCCTTCCCACCACGACGCAATATGCCCGTAATGCCTTGTTTGCCGGACTGATGCCTCTTGAGATTCGTCGGCGTTATCCCAAATGGTGGGTCGATGAGGAAGAGGAGCAGACCAAGAACCAGTATGAAGCCGAATTGTTTGGCGAACAGCTGAAACGTTTTGGAAAGAACATCAAGTATTCCTATAATAAGGTGCTGAACCTCCAGGCAGGAAAGAAGCTCTACGAGCAGATGTCCAACCTCATGAAGAACAAAATCAATGTCATCGTCTATAATTTCGTTGACATGCTTTCGCACGCCCGTACGGAGATGGAGATCATCCGAGAGCTGGCCGATGACGAAGAGGCCTATCGCTCACTGATGTATTCCTGGTTTGAGCACTCAAGTCTGCTCGATATGATGCGGTTCATTGCCGAGAAGCATTGCGACATGATCGTCACCACGGACCATGGCTCCACATACGTGCAACATCCGGTGAGGATCCTTGGCGATCGTGAGGTGAACACCAACCTCCGCTATAAATACGGGAAGAACCTGAAGTACAACGCCAAGGAGGTCTTCGAGATCAAGGAACCTGAAAAGATCTTCCTACCCAGGGTCAACCTCAGCACCTCTTACGTGTTTGCCGGGGCTGGTGACTTCTTCGCCTATCCCAACAACTACAACTACTATGTGAACTACTACCGCAACACCTTCCAACATGGCGGCATCTCCATGAGCGAAATGCTCGTTCCCGTGATCTATCTGAAATCAAAACGATAAAATCCTTATCTTTGCCGCCGTAATCATAAAGCAATGAAGGCGAAAGAATTTCATGTTGATGGTGTGGAAGGCCTTGGTGAGGTCTCGGATTACCTTTTGTCGCTGAGGGATTGGGCCGACGTGGTCGCCTTTTATGGTCCTATGGGCGCAGGGAAGACGACCTTGATCAAGGATCTCTGTCACCGCATGGGGGTTACCGATGAAGTGAACAGTCCCACCTTTGCCATCGTCAACGAATATGTTACCGAAACAGAGGAGTCGGTGTATCACTTCGACTTTTATCGGATCAAAAAGCTGGAAGAGGCCTACGATATTGGCTACGAGAACTATTTCTATAGTGGGAACCTTTGCCTGATCGAATGGCCGGAGTTGATCGAGCCCTTGTTGCCTGAACGTTTCGTTCGGGTGGACCTCCGTTTGGGCGACACCGACGACAAACGAATAATCACTGTTACACAAGATGAGGCTTGAAGAACTGAAACGGATCTTGGCAGACGCTTCGCAGGTGTTTGTGCTTACGGATGAGAACGTGGCCATGTATTGGCTTCCGGAACTGAAGCACTGGCTGGATTGCGAAAGGGCTGTGGAAATTGTGGTCAAGGCTGGCGAACGAAATAAGACCCTCGACACGGCTCGGCTGGTGTGGGACGCGCTTTTGAAACATGGTGCCGACCGCCATGCGGTGCTGGTGAACCTGGGTGGCGGCATGATCACCGACTTGGGCGGATTCGTGGCCTCGTGCTATCAGCGTGGCATCCGCTTTGTCAACGTCCCCACGACCTTGCTGGCCATGGTGGACGCCGCCATCGGAGGAAAGACAGGCGTGGACTTTGAAGGCTGCAAGAACCAGATCGGCGTCTTCGCGGAACCGGTAGAGGTGATGATCAGCCCCGTGTATCTCAGCACATTGCCCGAAAGGGATCTCTATTCCGGACTGGCGGAGATGGTGAAATACGGGTTCATCGATGACTCGGACATGCTCCAAGTCAACGAATGCAATTACGAACAGTACCTGCTTCGTGCCGGAGAAATCAAGAAAGATCTGGTGGAACGGGATTTCAAGGAAGAAGGCCCACGCAAAGTGTTGAATTTCGGCCATACCCTCGGCCATGCTTTGGAGAGCTATACAATGAACGCTGCCGATCCACTGACCCATGGCGAATCCGTGGCTATGGGAATGTGGTGTGCCCTCTGGCTTTCCGTGAAACAGTGCGGATTGGACGAAACCGTCTTGGACGATTATGGACCCACCCTGCGTATGCTGCTTTCGCTGGCCACCACGGAGTTCGACGCCGAGGATGTGGACGGTGTCCTGGCTTATCTGGCCCACGACAAGAAAAACCTGGCAGGACAGACGCTTTTTGTACTGCTTGAAGATATCGCAGATCCCGTCTGGGACCAGGAAGTCCCTGAGTCACTGGTGCGGCAATCCCTGGAAGCCCTCTTTGCGTTTTTGAACCAATAGTATGAACAGGCACCTGAAAGGAGAGGTCAACCTTCCCGGCAGCAAAAGCGAGAGCAACAGGGCGCTCATGATTGCTGCATACGGTGGTTTTGCTTCAACTGTCGCAAACCTTTCCCAAGCCCATGACACCACCTTGTTGCGTCAGCGTCTTGCCGAGGTGACTCATGGTCAAGGAGTCCGTGGTGTGGTGGATTGCGAGGATGCCGGTACCGTTGCCCGTTTCATGATGACTTGGCTCGCCTGCCATCCAGGATCATGGCTGCTCACGGGTTCGCAGCGGCTGTGCCAGCGACCCATGAAACCCTTGGTGGACGCCTTGGCACAACTGGGTGCTGAACTCCACTATGAAGGGGAAGAGGGCTGCCTCCCGATGCGTATCCGAGGTGTTGATCTCTCCGGAGGGACGGTGGAAGTGGATGCCGCCCAAAGCAGCCAGTTCGTGTCCTCGTTGCTACTGGCCGCACCGATGTGGGAAAAAGGATTGGTCCTTCGCTTGCGGGACAAGTCGGCCTCCATGCCCTATATCGACATGACCTTGGCGCTGATGCAGCATTTCGGTGCAGAGGCGCATCGGGATGGAGATACGATGACCGTCGCCCCTCAACCGTATCGGCCGACTGCTTTCTCGGTGTCGCCTGACTGGACCGCAGCCTCCTATTGGTACGAGTTGGCGGCGTTGAGCGATTCGTGTGACATCCTGCTAAAAGGACTCGGAAAAGACAGTCTCCAAGGAGATGCCATCCTGTCATCGTGGTATCAGGCCTTTGGCGTAGAGACCTCGTTTGGACCTGAGGGTGTGCGTTTGCGTCGCACCCCAGCCGGGACCGGCGCTGTCAGGGAGCCTCTGTCCTTTGACTTTACCGACCATCCCGACCTTTTCCCCGCCGTGATGGTGACCTGTGTCGCGCTCGGGGTCCCTGCCCATTTCCAAGGGACCGAAAACCTGGCAATCAAAGAATCCAATAGAGTGGTATCTATTATCACTGAATTGGAAAAACTATTCAAATTTACCTATATAATTAATACTAATTATATTAATATATATAGTTCATATAGTATTAATATAGGTATCAACAAAATTGTGTTTAATACTTATAATGACCATCGTATTGCCATGGCGTTGGCTGGATTGCTGATGAAATCCGACAATATTGCCTTTGACCAGCCAGAGGTCGTGGCCAAATCCTACCCGACATTTTGGGATGATTTGCAAATGCTTGAAAAATAGCCCAATCCATCTTTATTTAAAAAAAATTATTAACAATGGTGCTGGTGATGTCTAGCACAGGATTTTTTTATTATCTTTGCCGATGTTTTTTTGAAAATACTATCCGTATGATCATCGATCTATTCATACCCTGTTTTATCGACCAGTTCTATCCTCAGACGGCGCTCAATACCGTGAAGGTGTTGGAGAAAGCAGGTGTTGAAGTCCATTATAATCCCGACCAGACCTGTTGTGGCCGTTTTGCCTACAATGCTGGTTTTATTGAGGAAGCCAAATCATTGGGGGACAAGTTCCTTGCCGATTTCTGTGATGACCGACCCGTGGTTGCGCCAACGACTTCTTGTGTCGCCTATATCAAAAGACGTTATCCTGAATTGTTCTTCAATACTGCAAATCATTTGAATTTCAAGCGTTTGGAGAAGAATGTGTATGAATTGACCGATTTTTTGGTGAATGTCTTGGGCTATGATGATTTTGGTGCGGAGTTCCCCCACAAAGTGACCTATCACGACAGTTGCAGTGGGTTGCGTGAATTGGGATTGGGCAGGGAAGCCCGGCAGCTGTTGGCGAAAGTCAATGGCTTGGAACTGGTGGAGATGAAACAACGGGATGTGTGTTGTGGAGGCGAGTTCACCTTTGCGATGAACAATGAAACGGTTTCGACGGGTATGGCCAGCCATAAGGTGCGCAACGCCATGAATACCGGGGCAGAGTATATCGTCACCAACGACATCTCTTGCCTGATGCACCAGAAAGGTTTCATTGAGGCCAACGGGCAGCCTATTCAGGTGATTCACATTGCGGATATCCTGGCCAGTTTTTAAAATCTTTAAATCTAAATCTTACATGGATTATTTCGTTCACGAGAGCAGTTATATTGATGACAACGTGACCATTGGCAAAGGCACCAAGATATGGCATTTCTGCCATGTCCAGTCCGGTGCGGCGATTGGAGAACGTTGTTCATTGGGACAGAATGTCAATGTCGGAAACAACGTTAAGATCGGGAATGGGGTTAGGATCCAGAACAATGTTTCCATCTACGAAGGCGTGGAGATCGAGGACAATGTGTTTTGCGGACCCAGTTGCGTGTTTACCAATGTAGTCACGCCACGAGCCCATTTCCCTGTTCACGGAGTCTATGCCAAGACCCTAATTCGCGAAGGTGCTTCTCTTGGCGCCAATTGCACGGTGGTCTGCGGCCATACTGTTGGACGTTGTGCCTTGATTGCTGCAGGAGCTGTGGTCACCAAGGATGTTCCCGACTATGCTCTGATGGCCGGCGTTCCCGCCCGCCGTATCGGATGGGTGTGCGAATGCGGCAAACGATTAAATGCCACGTTACATTGTGATTGTGGCCGATGTTATGAAGAGTCCGAAGGCCTTCTGACTCCTGTCTTCTAACTTCTAAATACTAAAAACATGCAATTTCGCGATCTAAAGAAACAATATGAGGCCTTGAAGGGCGAGATGGATCAAGCCATGCTGGAAGTGGCTGCCTCCAGCGCATACGTCATGGGCCCCAAGGTGAAAGAGATGGAGAACGCTTTCGCCGAGTATGTCGGAGTGAAACACTGCATTGCTTGCAATAGTGGCACCGATGCCTTGCTGCTGGCTTTGAAAGCCTGGGGCGTGCAACCTGGGGATGCGGTTTTTGTACCGAGTTTCACTTTCTTCGCCTCAGCAGAGGTCATCGCCATGCAGGGTGCTACGCCCGTCTTTGTCGATGTGGATCCCGACACCTTCAACATCGACATCCGTGATCTGATTGCCAAGATTGAACGAACGATCAAGGCGCGCCAGCTGAAGCCTAGAGCCATCATTGCTGTTGATTTGTTTGGTCTTCCTGCCGACTTCAAGATGATCCGGGCCGTGGCCGACCGTTTTGGACTTTATGTGCTTGAGGATGCCGCCCAGGGCTTTGGAGGTCGTATAGGAGACCGCAAGGCCTGTACCTTCGGTGACATCTCCACCACTTCGTTCTTCCCGGCCAAGCCAGTAGGTTGCTACGGCGATGGCGGAGCGGTGTTTACCGACAATGACGAATGGGCCGCGTTGATCGATTCTTATCATATCCACGGGAAGGGAAGCGATCGGTACGACAACGTACGCATCGGCATGAATTCCCGTATGGACAGCCTTCAGGCCGCCATCTTGTTGGTGAAGTTGAAAGCCTTTAAAGACTATGAACTCGAGGAAGTGAACAAGGTCGCTGCCCGTTATACGCAATTGCTTCACGATGTGGTAAAGACCCCCGAGATACCTCAAGGCTTCTATTCCAGTTGGGCGCAATATACCATTCAGGTTGCCAACAAGGAAGTCAGGGCGAAGTTACAAGAAGCCTTGAAAGCCAAGGACATCCCTACGGCTATTTACTATCCGATACCGATGCACCGTCAAACGGCGTTCAATGATCTTGACATGGCTACGAACCAGTGCCCCGTCTCCGATCATTTGGCTGACAGGGTGCTTTCCTTGCCCATCCATCCCTACCTCTCTGAGGCCGACCAAGACCTGATTTGCAATACCATCACCTCCCATTTACTCCTCACTCCCCACTCCTAACTCCTAACTCCCCATCGTTTTGCCACGTAAAAGTCTGACCTACCGAGAAAATTATGAAGCCGCCATGGAGTACCTCTCCAGGGAGGAGCCCCAGCATGCGCCCAAGTTCGATCTTGTTAACGCCCCTTTGGAATTACAGGAACTGATCCGCGTAGCTTACATGCCTCGAGGGGAGGAACGTTCCAAGTGGCTCAACGACTTTGCCGCCAAGACTTGGTCGGTGCCCGACGGCGAGGCGGAGTTGCTGTTTGCGGAGGACCACCTTAACGCCATCCGTTACGTGAACCGTTACCTGCGTAAGTCCAACGAAAAGCTGAAGCAGAACGGTTATTTGGTGGTTGCCTTCGACACGGCTGCCAAACGTCGTGCCCAGTTCTTCAGCAAGTATCCGAGATTTCTTGCGGAGTTTCTCTATTTCAATGACTTTCTGTGGCATAGGGTCTGTCCCAAATTGGCCCTGACGCGACGGTTTTACTATTTCTGCACCAAAAAAGTGAGGAAGGTCTTCCCCAGGCCGGAGATTCTAGGACGACTCTATTACTGCGGATTCGATGTGGTTTCGGAGCAGTATATCCATGACCGCTATTGCGTCATCGCACAGAAGCGGCGCCATCCAGCGGAGGAACATCGGCATTATGGTCCGATTGTCAAACTGAACAGGGTGGGCAAGAACGGGGAACTGTTTTGGGTGTATAAGTTCCGTACCATGTACGCCTATGCGGATTATCTTCAGACCTACGTCTATGAGAACAACAAACTGCAAGAGGGAGGTAAGTTTAAGGACGATTACCGCGTGACCACTTGGGGGCGTTTCCTGCGGAAGTTCTGGCTTGACGAGTTGCCCATGTTTATCAATGTCTTCAAAGGGCAGATGAAGATTGTCGGTGTACGCCCTTTGAGTCAGCAGTATTATAGCCTCTATAGTCCTGAGATCCAACAACTTCGCATTAAGACTAAGCCAGGTATGTTACCGCCTTTGTATGCTGACGAGATGGGGACCTTGGAGCAGATCCAGGAAAGTGAGCGTCGCTATTGCGAGGCCTATTTGAAGCATCCTTTCCGTACCGATTGGAAGTATTTTTGGAAAATATTATCCAGTATCGTGATTAAGAGAAAACATTCAAATTGAATTTTTATTCATGTTGAATTATTTTTTGTTTTCTTTCTTGTTTAATTATTAAAAATAATTTAGTACATTTGCCGCATAAGAAAAGACGGCCTACTGTCTCTTGTATCTTTGTGATTTATAGTATTTTATCATAATGATATGGGATTCAGGAGGCAGTGCTGTATCCTTTTCCGAATAACAATATCCCATGAATCATAATCAAGAACCCCAGTGGACCACAGTCATCAAGCCCAAAAACAAGCTTTTTGAGGTGGATTTGAAGGAATTGTGGCGGTATAGGGATTTGATCGCCCTTTTTATCAAACGAAACATCATCACGCAATATAAACAAACCGTCTTGGGCCCTGTCTGGTTTGTGGTGCAGCCCGCCTTGACGGTAATCATGTTCATGATTGTCTTCGGTGGCATTGCCGGCATTCCTACCGACGGGGTGCCTCGGCCCCTGTTTTATCTGGCGGGCACCTGTATGTGGAATTATTTCTCGGAGTGCCTCAACAAGACGTCCAACACCTTCGTGACCAACTCCAGTATCTTTGGCAAAGTTTATTTCCCGAGGCTTTCGATGCCTATCGCTGATGTGTTGTCGAACTTGTTGCGTTTTGGCATCCAGTTCGGATTTTTCATCCTCATCTATGTCATTTACGCCATTATCGGAGACTCAGGTGCCTCAGTCAATTGGTATGCCTTGCTGTTCCCCGTCTTGGTGCTGATGCTGGCGGGATTGGCCTTGGGATTCGGCATCTTGATATCGTCAATGACCACCAAATACCGTGACTTGCAGGTGTTGTTTTCCTTCATCGTGCAGTTGTGGATGTATGCCACACCTATCGTCTATCCTTTGTCGCAGACCAAGGGGATGCGCTGGATGGGGGTCCCTGTCCACAAGCTGATGTGCTTGAATCCCGTGACACCCGTCATTGAGACCTTCAAATATGGCTTCTTGGGATGTGGTGACTTCGTTGGTTGGCGCTGGCTGATCTACAGTTTCCTGTTCATGGTGCTGCTCTTGGTTGTGGGCATCGTGGTGTTCAACAAGGTACAAAAGAGTTTCATGGATACGGTTTAAAGAGTGAGGAGTGAGGAGTAAAGAGTAATTATAATGACGACAGCAATTGAATTCAACAATATCAGCAAGCAATACCGCTTGGGGTTGGTATCGACCAAAACCCTGAGCCACGACTTGAAACGTTGGTGGACAGTCAATGTCCGGAGGAAAGAGGATCCTTATCTTAAGATTGGGGAGACCAATGACCGAAGTGCCAAGGGCGATAGCGATTACGTCTGGGCCTTGAAGGACATCGACTTCAAGGTGGAACAAGGTGATGTGGTAGGCATCATCGGTAAGAACGGTGCCGGAAAGAGCACCCTGCTGAAACTCCTTTCACGTGTTACGGGGCCTACCACAGGTACCATCAAAGCCAGGGGACGTATCGGTTCCTTGCTCGAAGTGGGCACGGGTTTCCATCAGGAAATGACCGGACGTGAGAACATCTATATGAACGGAGCCATCTTGGGGATGACCAAAGCTGAAATCACCCGGAAGCTGGATGAGATTGTCGATTTCTCTGGATGTGAGCGCTATATCGATACTCCCGTGAAACGCTATTCCAGCGGCATGATGGTGCGTCTCGGCTTTGCCGTAGCCGCCCACTTGGATCCCGAGATTCTGGTGGTGGATGAGGTCCTCGCCGTAGGTGACGCGGAGTTCCAGAAAAAAGCAATTGGCAAGATGCAGGATGTCTCGCAAGGTGAAGGCAGAACCGTGCTTTTCGTCAGCCACAACATGGCTTCCATTAAAAACCTTTGTAAAAGCGGCGTGTTGCTTGAGAACGGGATGATCAAGACCATGGGGACCATCGACGATGTGGTCGCAGAATATATGTCGGCCAACCTGGCCGAGATAGGCGACGTTTCTGAAGTGACCGAGTTTACTCGCATCAGTGCACAAACAAAAGAAGTGGAGGTCGTTTCGCTGAAAAGACAGTCGCCCTACAAAATGGATAGCCTTCAAGATATTGTCTTGACGGCTCGAGTGAAACGGAATGGCAATGTCTCAAGCTTCCAGTTCACCACCCTGATTGATAATGTGGCCAATGGAGGTACACGGGTGGGGATGGCCTATTCCGACGTCATCGCTTGGCCGGAAGGGAAAGACGAAGCCGAGTTTGAGGTCCGGATACCGCATCATCATCTGACCAAGGGAAAGTATATCTTGGATGTTTGGACGGGCATCGGCGACGCCACCTCCTCATGCAAGTATTACGATGCCGTTTACGACACCTTGACCTTCGAAGTGGAAGCCATCGGCGACAAACTCATCAACGAATGGTATAGCTATTGGGGCGAGAGTGTCTATCCACTTCAAGTGACTGTAGTTTAAAAGCAATAGTTTGATTCTATGCCGGGTTTTATCCTCAACATCGGAAAAGAAAAACTGAGTCTTCCCAACGAAGTGCGTCATGCCTTGGTCATCGATCGCATGGAAGGGGAGGACTTCCAACTGGAACGGCGGGTGGTCAACAAGTTCATGAATGACCGCTTGTTCTCCGAAACCACCGGCTACCTCGTGGTTGTGGAAGGCATCGTCCTGAACAACCATGAGTTGATGGCGAAATACCAGACGGATACGTGGTTGGATTGTGTCGTGAAGATGTATGAGCAGGAGGGAGAGGCATTCTTCAATGCCTTCCGTGGCTCGTTCAGCGGTGCACTTTATGACAAAAAGGCGGACAAATGGATCGTCTATACCTGCCATACCGGGGAAAAGCAAGTCTTCTATACATCCCTTGAAAATGGTTTCTTGATGGCTTCTGAGATGCGTTTCATGGTGGAGACCATGAAAGCGAACCAGATCCACCCAGCGATCGATGAGGTTGGATGCTATTTCTCATTAACCCATGGGTTCTGCATCGAAGACAGAACCTTGGTGAAGGAGGTGCATAAACTTATTGCCGGCCATTATTTGAGGATTCAACATGGGAAATTGGAAGTCGTCCAGTACCATCGTTTCTCCAACAAGCCCGTGGCGATGTCGGTGGCCGAGGCCGTTGAGGGCATCGACCGGTTGTTCCGCCAAGCGGTGAGGCGAGCCTTCGAGAAAGACAAGGAATACGGCTACCGCCATCTGACCTGTCTCAGTGGCGGGCTCGACTCCCGAATGACGGTCTGGGTGGCCCACGAGTTGGGCTATACCGACCAAACCAACATAGACTATTCGCAATCTGGTTATCTTGACTTCACCATCTCTCAACAAATTGCGATAGATCTGCATCATGATTATTTCTTCAGCCCCTTGGACCATGGCGATTTCATCCATCGATACCAATTCCTGCCAGCATTGACCTATGGCAGCGGTTTTATGCTTGGCCATGGCTATAGCTTGGAGCAATTAATTGATTATGATAGCTTTGGGCTTTTTCATACAGGACAATTGGGCGATGTGATAATTGGATCATATTTGCAGAACTTGGATTATGGTATACCTACTATTAAGGACGGAGCCTATTCTCTTGAAATAATTGAACGTTTAGAAGATTATAAGTTTACTTTTGAGTATGAGAATAGTGAGTTGTTCCGTATTTACAATAGAGGACTGAATGGTATTAATCAGGGATTATTAACTTACCAGGAGAACACGGAAAGCTATTCACCGTTCACTGATGTGGATTTTTTTGAGTTTTGTTATAGCATCCCGCTGAATCTGAGATTCAGACACAAGATCTATTTTGATTGGATTCTTGACAAATATCCCCAGGCGGGCGAGTATGTCTGGGAGAACACCCGCCAAAAGATCCATCGTATCGAGAACCATCCTCAAAAAACCATGAAAGTGTTGGGCTATGAAGTGCCGCATATCTTGTCACCGGATTTTGGAAAATATGTCAAGGGTTTTGTCCTGCGACGTTTGGGCTTGCGTAAGAAAGGGGAGAAGCCCAAGACCATTGTCGAAAAGTCGTCTTACAACATGAATCCTGTGGATTATTGGTATGATACCAATCCTGCCATCAAGCGGTTTATGGATGCTTTTTGGGAGGAGAATCATACCCTTGTCCCAGACCCACAATTGCATGATGACATGGAACATCTGTTTAAGGACTGTGTGCCTTACGACAAGATGCAGTGTCTGTCGGTCCTTGCGGCAATAAAACTGATTGAAGGATGATACTCCATCTTTTGCCAGACGACAAGTTTTCCGATTATGTGATCCACCAGTTCTCTGAACCGGAAATGTGTTCTGAGTTTGTGTTGATGGCAACTGAGGAACATGCATCGTATTTCAAGAACATAGCGGCGGTTAAAGTGATCGATCCCAGCCAAAGTGATCGGATGACGCTGCTATTTGATTCACTTGCGGACTATTCGGCCATTGTGTTGCACGGGCTTTTCTTCCCTTGGTGTGAAGCCATCCTCAGACATGTCCCCGAGCAGGTGAAAGTTGCTTGGGTGTTTTGGGGAGGCGAGGTGTATAGCAGAAAAGATCTTAGAGCTTCGTTCCTTTCAAAGCGTTCCAAAAGACTTCTTCGATTGCATCAGTTGATGCAAGGGCTGAAGCATAAGAAGCCGGTTCCTCATTTCGAACTTCCCAAGGAGCTTTTCCAACGGATTGATTATTGCCTCACGGATATCCATGAGGATTACGAGTTTGTGAAATCCTACTGTGGATTTGAAGCGAAAGAGCTTTGGTATAACTATTATTCCATTGAGGAGACTTTGGGCGATTTGCGGGACCAGACCGTGAATGGCAACAACATACTGATTGGGAATTCCTGTACTTTGGAATGCAATCATTGGGATGGCTTTCGGGCGGCACAAAAACTGCAAGGAGAAGACTCCCAAATCATTGTTCCCTTGAGTTATGGAGAACCTTGGCTGAGACGTGGACTGCTAAGGATTGGGAAGAGCATGTTCGGGAAACGCTTCCGCCCACTCGTCGATTTCATGCCTCGGGATGAATACAACAAGATCATCGAGAGTTGTGCCGTGGTCATCATGCCACACTACCGGCCCCAAGCCTTTGGGAATATCTTGACGGCCCTGTGGCTGGGATCGCGAGTGTTCATGAGCGAAAGAAGCCATTTGTTTAAGTTCTATCAACGCATAGGATTGCATGTGTTTTCCATCGAAAACGATTTGAAAAAGGACAAGGTTTCGCCCCTTCCAACCCTTGAAAGGGAAGAGAATCGGAGAATTATTGCTTCCTTATATGACAAGGAAGTCATGAGAGAACAGATTATAAACATTGTCAATGCCCTCTGAGAACTACATTTATCCATCGTTACTGAAGAAGACTCAAGAGGTGTCTGGCGAGTCTTTCCTGGATTCGACTCCTTTGGGTGTCCGCGTGTATTCGAATTGCCATGCGTTGCCGCTTCGGCAGACGAAGAACGCCAATGGAGAAGAGTGCTGGGGAGGAGGACTGTGTTGCGACGGGGAATGGATTTTTAACTCTGGCGTCAACTATAACAGCCTTACGCCCTATCGTTTTGACCAGAATGAAGCGTTGTTTTTGGACGAAGAGGTGATTTACATAGGCATGTTGTCGTCGATTTGGGGTCATGCCATTACCGATGGGATCCAACACCTGTGGTGGCTCTCCACGGAGGAATACCAAAGCAAGCATAAGCAAACACGGATCTATTATAGCGGAGATGCACCACTTTCGGGTAATTTCTTGGAACTCTTGCGCTTGGCGGGAGTGGAGGTCTCCAAGCTGTGTTTTGTTGACCGTATCCTGCGCTTCCGTTCCGTTATCGTACCCGATAGTTGCTTCGTTTCCAATTATCCCGAGATCCATTACCACCCTGAATACATCCGCACGCTGGATTTCATCGTGGCGAATGGCTCGGCGGAGTCGCATCATCAAAAGAAAATCTTTCTTTCATTGCCTGAAGATACCAGGAACTGGGGGGTGTCTCACATCGAGAACGTCGCCAGGAAAGCGGGTTATGAGGTGGTCTATCCTGCAAGGTTCTCTTTGCAAGAGCAAATCTCCATGCTGCAGGCCGCTGAAGCGGTGATGACGTTCGACGGCAGTGTCGGACACAACGTCCTTTTCTGTAAACCCGGGACACGAATAGCCGTTTTACGGAAAGCCAACTACATCAATGAGTATCAGATGCTGGTCAACGGAATCAGGGACTATGAGGTGAACATCATCGATGTCCACTTAAGCTGGATGAACAACGAGAGGTTCCCCTACGGTGGTCCGTTTTTCGTTTACGCCAATGAGCTGCTTTGCAGCTATCTGAATGTTTCCCGCCCACCATTCCCTTGGTCGGCATTTAGAGCCTACTTGCGTTATAACCTGTATGATGACTTTCCTGGACTGCTAGCGAAGTTGAGCGCCCCGGAGGAATACGCCAGTCTGTTGGCTAGAGAAATCGAATCCGAAAGGCAGCGATATCAGGTCAAAGTCTCGTCCACCTTCAAGTATCTGCCTCTGCCGAATCGCATCAAGACCAAACTCGTTACTCGAATCGTGAAATCCAAAGTCAGACATCTATTGGGATGAAAACACTCGCCATCATAGGAGCCTCCTACTTGCAGTTGCCTTTGGTGTATAAAGCCAAGGAGCAGGGACTGCATACGCTCTGTTTTGCATGGACGGAAGGTGCCGTGTGCAAGGATGAGGCGGACGAGTTCTTTCCGATATCCATTGTCGAGAAGGAACAGATCTTAGAAGTATGTCGTGAAAAGTGTATCGACGGGATTTGTACCATCGCCTCTGATGTGGCGGCACCCACGGTAGCTTATGTTGCCGAGAAGATGGGCTTGGTAGGAAACCCATACGAAGTGGCCTTGCGAGCCAGCAACAAATATCTGATGCGGCAGGCATTCATGGCTGCGGGGATACCAAGTCCCAATAGTCTGAAAATCACATCGTTGGATCAACTGGATGGACATGAGCTGCATTTCCCGGTGATTGTCAAACCTACCGATCGCTCAGGCAGTTTGGGCGTGGCAAAGGTGGAACGGAGGGACGACCTGGCAGGGGCTGTTGCCAATGCCTTGGACTGTTCCTTCAGGCATGAGGCTGTCGTTGAGGATTTTATTGAAGGCAAGGAGATTAGTGTGGAATTCATCTCGTATCAAGGCGTCCATTATCCGTTGCAAATTACCGATAAGGTGACGACGGGAGCCCCGTATTTCGTGGAGATCGAGCACCATCAACCCGCAGCCTTGAGTCATGGCCTCTATGAGAAGATCTATGCGCTGACGGCTAAAGCTCTCGAAGCGTTAGGCGTGACCAATGGTGCTTCCCATGCTGAATACAAGATTACCGAGGAAGGGGAGATCTATGTGATGGAGATTGGCGCTCGCATGGGCGGCGATTTCATCGGTAGCGACCTGGTGAAGCTATCCACGGGATATGACTTCTTGGAAGGAGTGATCCAAGTCGCCCTGGGCAAGTTCAAGGAACCGGTCTTTGGTGCATCTCAATCTGCAGGTGTCTATTTCTTGTGTGAGGAGACCAAACGTCTAAAAGAAATAATACAAAATGCCACGTTGCCTCAAGTCGTCCGGGCGGAGATCACCGATCCTGTGATCAGAGCGGCCAAATGCAGTGGGGATCGGAGTGGATACCTGATTTATCAATCGCAAAACAAACTGGTACTATGATAGGCTTTAATGTCCCTCATCTGACGGGTAATGAACTGAAATATATCGAAGAGGCTGTCAGACAGAATGTTCAGCTTTCCGGCAATGGACCTTTCACGAAACGTTGCCAGCAGTTCTTTGAACAGAAGTATGGTTTCAGAAAGTGCCTTTTGACCACCAGTTGCACCGATGCGCTCGAAATGGCAGCCTTGCTTTGTGACATTGGGCCTGGCGACGAGGTCATTGTACCTAGTTACACCTTCGTCTCATCGGCATTGGCTTTCGTTAGGCAAGGTGCCAGGATCGTCTTCGCGGATAGCAGGTCCGACAATCCCAACTTGGATGTGGAGAAGATCGAGGATTTGATTACCCCAAGGACGAAGGTGATCGTTCCTGTGCATTATGCTGGGATGGCCTGCGACATGGGGCGTATCAGGGAACTGGCCCGGAAGCACGGCCTTTGGGTCGTGGAAGACGCCGCTCAAGCCATCGATTCATGTTATCAAGGCAAGCCTTTGGGTGGTTTTGGCCATCTTGCCGCTTTTTCATTCCATGAGACCAAGAACATCATCTCAGGCGAAGGCGGAATGCTGGTCGTCAACGACGAAAGATTCATCCGCCGAGCTGAGATCCTATGGGAAAAGGGAACCAACAGGGCGGAGTTTTTCCGTGGCGAGGTCAACAAGTACGGCTGGGTGGATGTCGGCAGCTCGTTCTTGCCGAGTGAGATGACCGCGGCATTCCTTTGGGCGCAGTTGGAGCAGCTGGAGGATATCCAAAGCAAACGCAAACAGCTGTGGGATCACTACCACAGGTTGCTCGAACCGTTGGCTGAAGCGGGCTTCATCAGCTTGCCGGCAATACCCGATTACGCTACAAACAACGCACACATGTTCTACATCGTCTGCAAGTCGCTTGAAGAAAGGAGCGCTTTGATCCGCTACCTGAAGGAGAACGGCGTTCAGGCTGTGTTCCATTACCTGAGTCTGCACAGCAGCCCGTATTATGTTGACAAACATGACGGCAGGGCCTTGCCCTGTTGCGACCACTATGCCGACTGCCTGGTCCGTTTGCCCATGTATTATGACTTGACAACAGGGCAGGTGGAAACCGTGTGTTCGTTGATTCAAGGTTTTTACAAAAAGAAATAAAGATGCTGGCACCGATTATTGTATTTGCCTATAACCGACCGGAGCATTTGCGCAAGACCCTCACCTGGCTGGCGCAAAACGAATTGGCCGACCAGTCGGTCCTCTATGTCTATTGCGACGGACCCAAGACGGATGCTTCGGACGAACAAATGAAGAAGATCCGGCAGGCGAGAGCGGTCGCCCACGAATTGGCCGTGGTGCCTGCCTTTAAAGAGGTCCATTTCGTCGAGCGGTCCGAAAACCTGGGCTTGGGAACCTCCATCATCACGGGAGCAACGGAAATCATCCAGCAATACGGGAAGGTGATTGTCTTGGAGGACGATCTCCAGACCTCTCCGCTGTTTTTGGATTACATGAACCAGTGCCTGGATCACTATGAGGGAAGAAAGAGCGTCTTTTCCATCTCATCGCTGTCGCGTCCCCATCCGGAACGTTTCTATCCAGCGGATTATCTTTACGATGTATATGTCTCGTTGGTGCATCACCCCACGGGTTGGGCGACTTGGAAAGACCGGTGGGAACAAGTGGATTGGGACGTCGATCTGTTCTCCGAAGTGCAAAACCAACCTGAAATGATCAACGCCTTCCGTAGGATCGAGTATGGGGAATATGATGCCTTGCTACATCAACAGCAAACCGGACAGAATGTATGGTCGGTGCGTTTTAGCTTCGCCCATTTTGTCAATCATGCCGTTTCCATCTGCCCGATCGTTTCCTACGTCAACCACATTGGCTGGGATAGCGAAGCCACCAATGCCAAAGGCTCGTCACAATGGAACTTTGAGCGATTGGCGGACAAAAAGGAGCTCAGGTTGTTGGATGTGTTGTATGAAGACCGGCGTATCATCAATGCCTGGTATTCTTTTTCCATCCCCAAGCCGCGTTCCAAGTGGGGAAAACTGAAGAATTGGATTGGAAGGAAGTACTTCCATAAGGATGAATTCGCCCTGAAAGGGAAAGTGTATGTTTAGGAAAGTCAGGCGGATCGGGAAACAATGGGCGGTGAACGCCTACAACGCCTGTTTCAATCGGGCGTATGGCCAAGTGCTCATGCTCCATAGGGTTGGTCCGAAAGAACCGGACCGGCTGCCGTGTTTGGATGAGCTGCGGGTTGACGTTGACCGGTTGCAACGTTTTGTTGATGCGAAACGTGCTGATTATGATTTTGTTACGCTTGGTGAAGTGTATGAAAGGATCAGCCATCCAACAAAACGAGTGCGTCCGTTCATCTGCTTCACCTTGGACGATGGCTATCGGGATAACTTGACCGAAGGGCTGCCGTTCTTCGAGCAAAATGCCATTCCGTTTGCCGTCTTTCTCACCACGGATTTCATCAACAGGCATCCCGCTTTCAATTACCCTTTCATCATGGAACGGGTCGTTCGTGACCATGACGAGTTGTGGGTTGATGGACAACAGTACATTTGCCAAACGATCGAACAGAAAAACGCCGTATTTGCCCAGTTGAAAGACAAGGTGCTCCGTCTGCCATACGAAGGTTTTGAGCAGTCGTTTGAGACGTTGTTTGCGAACTATGTTTCCGATGAAAAACGGGAAGACTTGACGATGGATTGGGATGAGGTCCGGCAATTGGTCGCCTCGCCGCTGTGTACCATCGGGTCGCATACGGTGACGCATTGTCGTTTGAGCAACGTCCCCAAGGAAAAACTCGCGCATGAGTTAGGGGAGAGCAAACGCCAGATAGAAGAAAAGCTGGGCAAGTCCTGCGACTATGTCTCCTACCCGTATGGCTGGACGACAGATGTCAATGCGGAAGTATTCGACGCTGCCCGGCAAGCCGGTTATAAGATGGGTTTGGTGTCCCATGGAGGAGGGATCCGGAAAAATGATGCGGATTTATTTGGAGTGAAACGAATCATGTTTACAGAAAATGAATGAGAAACCGATGATCTTGTCTGTTTGTGTTCGAACCTATAACCAAGAACGATTCATTGCGCAAGCTTTGGATGGCATCTTGATGCAAAAGACCTCATTCCCTTTTGAGATCATTGTCAGTGACGATGGCTCCAAGGACAAGACCCAAGAGGTGTTGCGGGACTACCATCAACGGTATCCTGACAGATTTAGGCTGTTGCTGGGTGAAAGCAACCAAGGCGGCCCCAAGAATCTTCGTAAGGTCATCGAAGCTAGCCAGGCCAAATACATCACCTGCCTTGACGGTGACGATTATTACACCGACTGTTACAAGTTACAAAAGCAGGTGGAGTTTCTGGAAGCAAACGATCGGTATGTGGCCTGCTTCCATAATGTGATGAATGTGTATGAAAGCACAGGGGCCAGATCCTTGTTCCTCCCCCTTGACTTTCCCTCTGAGGTTACTGCGGAAGACGTGATCTCCAAACGCTGGTTCATGCCGATCCATTCTGTCATGATGCGCCGGGAATTGGTGTCGTTTCCAACTTGGTACGAAGAGATTGTGAATGACGACTACGTGGTCAACTTGTCGGTGGTGATGCACGGTCCGTATTATTACATGCCCGATGTGATGGCGGCGTATCGGCATCATGATGCGAACATCTCCATCGGTTATTCCGATCAATTACTGATTGATGGCAAGTTGTTGAGGATTCTTGAAGGTTTCTCCACGATCTATCCCCAGGAATACATGCCTGTCTTTGAAAAACGCATGCAGTTTTTCCGTGAGGAAATGGCTTTTTATGAGAAGGAGATGAAGCATCCTTGGCGTAAATGGTTCAGGTTCAAGACCTATAAACGAATGCTGAAAAAACTATTGAGAAAAGGGCTTAAGGTATGAGACTCTCTATTGTCACCATCAACCGTAACAATGCCGTTGGTCTGGAAAAGACCATGCGGAGCGTGGCAGGTCAAACCCTAAAAGAGTTTGAGTATATCGTCGTGGATGGCGCTTCGACCGATGGGAGTGTGGAAATCATCCAAAAACTTGAGCCTGAATTTGCCCATCTGAAATGGGTCTCAGAACGCGATGCCGGTATTTACAATGCCATGAACAAAGGGCTTCGCATGGCAACGGGCGACTATATACAGATCCTTAACTCGGCAGATTGTCTCGCCGCTCCCGAGGTGACGGAGCGGATGCTCGAGGCCTTGGAAGCAGCAGGGAACCCCTCCATCTTCTATGGGAACATGGTCAAGTGCTTCCCGGATGGCCATCAAGTGGTTGACAAGGGGTTTGCCGGACAAGACATCACCTTGTTGGGCATGTTCACAGGTACCTTGAACCACGACCCCGCCTATCTCCGACGCGACCTTTTTGAGCGTTATGGGTATTATGACGAAAGCCTAAAGATTGTTTCCGATTGGAAATGGTATCTGCAAGCGATCATCCTTGGTGGTGAGAAGCCTTACTATGTGGATATGGATGTTACCTTGTTCGACATGACAGGTATCAGTGAAACCAACAAGGAGCTGGACCAAGCCGAACGCAAGCAAGTGCTGGAACAGTTGTTCCCGAAAGCCATCTTGTCGGACTACGAACGTTTTGCATTCCCGATGCAGCAGATCAAGAGACTCCAAAGGCATCCTTGGGCTTACAAGGTGTTTTGGTTTTTGGAACGCTGCCTGTTTAAAAAAGAGAAGCGGCAAAGAAGAAAAAACAACGTGTCGAAGGTCGAATGAAATTCTCTGTCATCATACCGCTTTACAACAAGGCACCTTACGTGGCGAAAGCCATTCAAAGTGTCCTTGCCCAGACTTTCACGGACTATGAACTGATCGTGATGGACGACGGTAGTGTTGACGATTCCCACGATGTGGCGCTGAAGGCCCTGGAAGGATGTCCGCAGGGTCGGCTATGCCAACAGAAGAATGCCGGGGTGTCGATGGCCAGAAACAATGCCGTGGCGCTCTCGAAGGGAGCGTACTTGTGTTTCTTGGATGCTGATGATTGGTGGGCACCGGATTTCCTGGAAGAGATGGCCAAGTTGGTTGCGGAGTTCCCAGAGGCAGGCGTTTACGGAACTGGCTACACCATTGTCAACGAGCTCAAGCGAAAGACCGGGGCGGCACGTATCGGTGTGGATGCTGGTTTTGAGATGGGCTACATCAATTATTGCCAAGTATATTCGAAGACCTTGATCATGCCTTTGTGGACCGGCGCTGCCTGTGTCCCGAGCCGTGTGTTTGACGAGATGGGAGGCTTCCCCCAAGGCATCAAGTTAGGGGAGGATTTCCTGCTGTGGATCCATATCGCTTTGAAATACAAGGTGGCTTTCTTGAACAAGCCCTTGTCCTATTACAACCAGGATGTGGACGTCTCAAATAGGGGGATCGGTCATCTGCGAAAACCCGAAGAACACATGCTTTGGAACCTGACAGACCTGGAGCCTCTGGAACAAACCGATCAAGATTACAAACAGTTGGTGGACAATCTCAGGGTCTATGATCTCTATCCTTACTTCCTGTCGCGGGACTATCATGCTGCAGCCGCAAAGGAACTGGAGAAAGTGGATTGGGAGCATCAACCGCGAGAGACTCAGAAACGATATCAGCGCCCCCTGGCCATTCAACGGATCAATTATGCCTTGCGTAAGATGGGCTCCCGATTGAAAACGAAGCTATATTCTTGATATGATTCCTAAGAAGATCCATTATTGTTGGTTTGGGAAAGGAGAAATGCCTCAGCAGGCCAAGGATTGTATTGCCAGCTGGCGTCAGTGCATGCCTGACTGGGAATATCTTTTGTGGAATGAGACGAATTTCGACGTCAACAGTGTTCCTTATACGAAAGAAGCATACGAAGCAAAGAAGTTCGCCTTCGTCAGCGATTATGTGAGACTGTGGGCCTTGTGCCAAGAAGGTGGGGTATATCTGGATACCGACGTTGAAGTATTCAAGTCGTTTGAAGACTTGCTGGGCTGGAAAGCTTTCGCCGGGTTTGAGGGGAGCAAGCATTGTCCGATGGGGACCTGCGTGATGGCGAGCGAAGCACATGGACTGTGGGTCTCGGAACAGCTGGAGCGTTATCAAGACCGGCATTTCCTGATGTCGGATGGAGCCATGGACCTGACAACCAACGTGAACTTCATTTCTGGTAACATGGTCCAGCACGGTTTTGTCCAGAATGGGCTTGAACAGGACTATAAGGACTTGCATATCTTCCCGGTCGATTATTTCAGTCCTCGACAGACCACTGGGGAATACTGCCGTACGGAGCATACGTATTGCGACCATCTTGGCTTGGGTTCTTGGTCGGAACAGGGTGCAGGGTGGAAGCAGAAGGTCGGCAAACTGGTCGGTCAGCAGAACATGACGCGTTTGATTAAATTGAAAAGAAAACTTTTCGGGTAAATGATTCCATTTTTTCCTAAGGCCATCTCCAATAAAGGGCTGCTGTTTTATTTTATCAGCCTTGCCGTGGTGAGTCTGGTGTTTATGAACTATACCATGGGCTTGCCTTTCATGTTGATAGGCATGGCTGGGGTGTTGCTCTTTTTCTATGGTTCCCAACAACTTACGGTTCAATGGCAGCAGTTGCCAGCCAAGCAATTCGCACAACAGTTGTTTTGGGTTGCGCTTGGCATTCGTGTGGTATGGGTGGTGTTCTCTTATTTTTTCTATATCAGACAAACGGGCCAGCCATTCGAATTTGAATCCGCTGATGCCTTGGGTTATCATGAAGAGGCTAAATGGTTGGCTAGCCAACCTTGGAAGAAAACTTGGGACTATCTGTTTGTCAAACGAACGGCTTATTCCGATTCCGGCTATTCGCTTTATCTAACGGTTTTATATAGATTGTTCGGACCCCATGTGCTGCTCGCGCGTTTCCTGAAAGTGCTGATGAGCAGTTTTACCTGTGTGTTGCTCTATAAGTTGGCCGCTCGAAACACGGATGAAAAAGTGGGTAGGATGGCAGGCATTTTCGCCATGCTGATGCCGAATCTAATTGTCTATTGCGGTCTGCATCTGAAAGAGACGGAGATGTTGTTTCTGATGGTTGCTTTTTTGGAACGGGCGGATTACTTGATGAGAAGTAACAAAAATGACCTTTTGAGTATTGGAGTTCCTATCTTGTTGGCTTTCAGTCTGTTCTTGTTCCGTACCGTCCTGGGGGCTGTTGCCTTGTTCTCATTGCTGACGGCGCTGGTCTTTTCGCCGAAAAAAATTGTTGCAAGAGGTCGCAAATGGGTGATCGCGTTTTGGATGATCCTTGCTGTTGCTGTTTTGGGCGGTGGCGCTATCATGAATGAAGTGGAAGACTTGTGGTCACATAGGGAAACCAACCAGGAATTAAAACGAATGGAGCAAACCGTTCGTGGCAACCAATGGGCAAAGTATGCTACTGGAACCGTGATGGTTCCTATGGTTTTCGTGCTCCCTTTCTCCACCATGGTGGATATGCATCAAGAGAATCAATTGGTGCTTCATGGCGGCAATTATGTTCGCAACTTCATGGGTGTCTTTGTGTTGCTTGCGTTTATCAGTGCCTTATTCATTCAGAAAAACTGGAGGGATTTTGCTTTGATAGGCTCGTTTGTGGTGGCTTATCTGGGTGCGGTGTCGCTTAGTGGATTCTCCAATTCGGAGCGGTTCTTGTTGCCTGGATTGCCTTGCATGATCATTTTCTGGGCTTACGGTATATCCTTGCTGAACGCAAGAAACTATAGGTTTGTCAAGTATTGGTTTCTCTTCGTTCCTGTCATGGAAATTGGATGGGCAGTGTTCAAGATCGGAAGTCGAGGGTTGTTCTGATGAAAGTATTGGTTGTAGCATCATTTAATAAAGGCCGTTTTGCGCCATTCATCACGGAGCAGGCCGAGGCGGTGAAGGCCGCAGGTTGCGAGGTGGATTTCTTTGGGTTGCAGGGGAAGGGGCTGAAAGGCTATCTGAAAAACCTTCCAGCCTTGAAGCAAAAGATCCGCGAGTTCCAGCCCGATGTGATCCATGCCCATTATGGCTTGTCCGGACTTTTTGCCAATCTGCAACGCAGGGTTCCTGTGATGACGACCTACCATGGGTCGGACATCAACGACAAGAGCGTGCGTAGGTTCTCAAAGATGGCAATGCGGCTTTCTGCATGGAATGTCTTCGTCTCGGAAAAGACCCTGGCCATCGCAAAGCCAAGAAAGCAATACTCGTTGATTCCTTGTGGCGTCGATTTGTCAGAGAATCAGCTGGTTTCAAAAGAAGAAGCACGAAAGAAAATGCACCTTGCGGAGGAAGGCCGTTATGTGCTTTTCGCCGGGGCATTTGACAATGCGGTGAAGAACGCGCCTTTGGCCAAAGCAACGGTGGCGTTGATGGGTGACCCTGAGGTGGTATTGCTCGAGTTAAAGGGTTATTCCCGAGAGGAAGTGACTTTATTGATGTGCGCTGCGGACGCTTTCCTGATGACATCCTTCTCAGAAGGATCCCCGCAGGTGATCAAGGAGGCGATGGCTTGTGGCTGTCCCATCGTAAGTGTGGATGTGGGAGATGTAAAGGAGCGTGTCGCTGGAACGGAGGGGTGCCATGTGGCCGAGACAAGCAATCCCAAGGAATTGGGCGCTATGTTGTGGCAAGCGTTTTCGTTCAAGGGCAAAACCTTGGGAAGGGAAAAACTGATTGCCGAAGGCCTGGACAATAAAACTGTTGCTGAAAAAGTAATTGCCATCTATAGGAATATAGCAAAGCATTAACTGTTATTTGGTATGAAGATACTTGTATATTTGGGACATCCTGCGCATTTCTATCTTTTCCGGAACACCATTCTGAAACTGGAAGAGGATGGGCATGAGGTGAAGATTCTCATCAAGAAAAAAGATATCCTGCAAGAGCTCTTGCAGCAAGCTGGGCTGCCTTTCTACAATATTCTTGAAGAGGGCCGGAAGGATTCCAAGATTGGGATATTGATCGGCACTATCAAACGCATCTTGAGGCTAAGCCGTTTCTGTAGGTCTTACAAACCGGATGTGTTGACGGGGACCAGTGTCGAGAATTCCTATGTGGGTTCGTTTCGTCACCGCCCAGTGATCAATGTCAATGAAGATGACGCACAAGCCGTGCCTTTGTATGCCAAATTGAGCTACCCCAAGGCTTCGGTGGTGCTGTCGCCTGTGGTCTGTGACAACGGCAAGTGGAATGAGAAATCCGTCAAATACGCTTCCTATCACGAGCTGGCTTATCTGCACCCCAACCACTTTTCCCCTGACAAACAAGTCGTTGAGAAGTATTTCCCAGTGGATAAGCCCTATTTCATCATCCGTTTTGCCAAGTTGAAAGCCCATCATGATAGCGGCATCAAAGGGATCAATGCGGAAATTGCCCAAAAACTGATCGATATCCTTAAACCTTTTGGCCGTATCTACATCACTTCGGAAAGGGAGCTGGAACCGCAGTTTGAGCCTTATAGGATCAAGATCAACACCTTGGACATGCACCACGTGATGGCATTTTCATCTTTATATATCGGTGACAGCCAGACCATGGCCGCAGAGGCCGGGGTGCTTGGAGTGCCGTTTGTGCGGTTTAATGACTTCGTGGGGAGGATAGGATATTTGAGGGAATTGGAAGAGGTTTATCATCTTGGTTTCGGCATCAAAGCCTCCGAACAAGGTGCCGAAGAGAAGATGTATGCCACGGTGAAAGAATTGTTGGCCATGCCGGATAGGGAAGCGGTATGGCAAGCCCGTCGCCAGAAGATGCTTTCCGAAAAGATCGACTATGCGCAATTCCTTACCTGGTTCATTGAAAACTATCCCGAAAGCCGGAAGGTCATGAAAGAGAATCCCGATTATCAATTTAGATTCAAATAAACATGCGACATATCACGTTGATTGCGGGCGCGCGGCCCAATTTCATGAAAATCGCTCCCTTGATCCACGCCATCCAAAAGGCGCAACGAGCAGGGGAGGACATCCATTATCGTCTGGTCCATACGGGGCAGCACTACGACCGTCAGATGAGCGACACCTTCTTTGAGGAACTCAACATCCCCCAGCCCGATGCCAACTTGGGCTGTGGCGGAGGCACGCAGGCCGAGCAAACTGCCGCCATCATGGTGGCCTTCGAGAAAGATCTGATGGCCCATCCTACAGAACTGGTGTTGGTGGTCGGCGACGTCACTTCCACCATGGCTTGTTCCATCGTGGCCAAGAAGCTGTGCACAAAAGTGGCACATGTTGAGGCGGGCATTCGCTCCTGGGACCTTACGATGCCGGAGGAGATCAATCGGATGGTGACGGACAGCCTGGCGGATTATTTCTTTACGACCTCGGAGGTGGCCAATGCCAACCTGCGTCGCTGTGGAGTTGAGGAGAACAATCTGTTTTTCGTCGGCAATGTGATGATCGACACCTTGCTGGCCAATCGTTCGCGATTCGTAAGACCCTCAGCTTTTGACGAATTGAATCTTCAACCTCAGCAGTATCTGATGCTCACCATGCACCGTCCGGCCAATGTGGATGAGGCGGACAAGTTGCAACGGATGATGCATGAAATTGTCAACCATGTGCAGGGTTTGCCCATCGTCTTTCCCATCCATCCTCGCACGGCGAAGATCTTCAAGGATTTGGGCATAGAAGACCCCAATCTCCATATTGTGGAGCCGATGGGCTACCTGGAATTCAACTATCTCGTGGAGCGCGCCAAGGCGGTGATTACCGATAGCGGCGGCATCACGGAGGAAACTACGGTGATGGGGGTGCCGTGTATTACCTTGCGCGACAATACGGAACGTCCTGAGACTTGCACGATCGGTACCAATGAGTTGATCGGTACCAACCCTGACCATATTAAACCTGCGTTGGATAGACTCTTCTCGGGACAATGGAAGAAGGGTGGGATTCCTCCGCTCTGGGATGGTCATGCCGCCGAAAGAATTGTTGATATAATCGTGAGGAAATGACGCTGTTTTGCGTGATTTGTATTATTTTTGCAAAATTATTTAAACAATTGCCATGAAATCCATCAAATTGTTCACCGCTCTGGCCTGCGTCGCTGTTTTGGCCTGCTCTTGCATCTCCTCCAAGGAAGTCAGCTATCTCCAGAACCTGAAACACAACCAAACCGTTCCATTAAACGGGAACTTCGAGGCTGTCATCAGTCCCTACGATCAGCTGAGGATCACCGTGATCGGTGTGGGTGATGAAAAAGAGTTGGCCGAACCATTCAACCCCTTCGGAACGACGCAATCCTCGAATTCCAACGCCAGTGTCGGATACCTCGTGGATGTCCATGGAAATATCCAGTTCCCCACCTTGGGAATAATCCATGTGAAAGGCATGACGCGAATTCAACTCCAAGACCTGATCAAAACCAAATTGGTGGCTGGCGGCTATATGAACGACCCTATGGTGGACGTGCGCTTTATGAACTTCAGGGTTTTTGTCTTGGGTACGTCTGATGGTGGTAAAGTGTTGAATATCAATAACGAACGTTGCACATTCCTTGAAGCTCTGGCCATGGCGGGAGGACTGAACCAATACACCAAACGGGATAAGATTGCCGTCATGCGAGAAGTTGACGGAAAGATCATCACCCATTTCCTTGATCCTCGTTCCACGGACGTCTTTTATGACGAGTTCTTCCTGCTTCAACAGAATGATGTCATCGTTACCCAATCCTTCCGCAGGGCATACGCTCAGGATGCTTTCGGAACTGGCCTCAATATTGTCGGCACCATCGCCTCGGTGCTCTCTTCCGTGGCCATGATCTACTTGATGGTTTCAGGAAGGTTTTAATTAGTGATGTAAAAAGCTGTCTATGAATACGAACAACAACACGAACAACAATACGACCGAAGACCTTTCCTTTCTTGATGGAGAGCGCTCGAGCGGTATGCAGTTTAAGGATGTTATCGTTTTGGTGTGGAGAAACCTCCATTGGTTCATCCTATGTGCCTTGATTTGCGGGGGTATCGCCTATTATCGGGTGAAAAGCCAGGAGAAAATCTATTCCAGCACTACTTCGATCCTCTTGAAAACCGGTGCCAGCGGTGGCTCTGAATCGTTCCGCTCTTCGGCAGTGATGAATGAATTCACGGGGGGGAGCCTGGCCTTGAGCTCCATCATGAACGAGATCATCATCATCAAATCACAGACTTTGATGGAGACCGTGGTGCGCCGCTTGAACCTGAACACCATGTATTCCTATACCACCCGACTGGCAAAACGTAATAAAACGTTATACAAAGACGGTCCGGTGGAAGTGTTGTTCCCTGACGCCAACGAGCAACTGAGCATCTCCATGACGGTGACACCTAAAGATCAATACCATGTGGAACTATCTGGCTTCCAAGAGAAAGAGGATGCCCCAGCGATGATCGTGGTTCCCGGGGATACCGTCAATACTCCAGTGGGTAAAGTGATTGTCAAATACACTTGGTATTATAACGACTTTTTCAACGAAACTCCCATCCATGTAGAGCATCTGCCAGTGGTCGCCGTGGCTGCCAGTTATCGCAATGCCGTGAACGTGGAACGTGACGACGAGAAGAATACCATCCTGCGACTGACCCTCGCCGACACCTCACCAACAAGAGCCGCTGACGTGCTCAACACTTTGGTGGAAGTGTATAACGAAGACTCCATGGAGGATCAGAAACGCATCCTGGCCTATTCGACGAAATACATCGATGAACGCATCGCCTATCTTGACAGTGACATCGACTCCATCTCCAAACAGGTGGTCAACTTCCAACAAAGACACAATATCATCGACCTCAGCACCTACGGACAGTCGTTTGTGGCCTCCAGCGCCGAGTTCTCCCAAGAACTGAAGGACTTGGAGGTTCAGCGGGGCTTGGCGGAGTATCTGCTTGACTTTGTGGAGAATAACACGGATCACGACTTGATTCCCAGCAATATGGGACTGAAAGGGAATGCCGCCTTGATCATCAACAAATATGACGAAATAGCCATCCAGCTGAACAAATACAAGCAGTCAGGCACGATGAACAACCCTCAGGCTCAGGCCAAGATGACGGAGTTGATTACCCTGGAGGCCAGTGTCAAAGAGTCGCTGGAATCCTATCTTGCCGAACTGCAAGCCCGTATCCAATCTGCCTCTCGTGGTCGCCAGACCGCCAATGCCCAAGTGCAATCAGTGCCGGTAGAGCAACTCCGTGTGAGAGCGATTGAAAGCAAGAAACAAATCAAGGAGGGCCTGCTGCTGACCATGCTCACCAAACGTGAAGAACTGCTCCTGAATGAACCCAAGATCGAGCCTAACTGCAAGGTGATCGACCAGGCTTGGGCCAACTACTCAGCCATTGCCCCGAAACCTAAAAAAGAGGTGATGCGCGGTATCCTCATCGGCCTGCTCATCCCTGTGGTGGTGATTGTGTTGCGTCGCCTCCTCGATACGAAAGTGCATTTCCGTAACGACGTGGAGAAGCTGACCAGGACGCCTTTCCTCGGCGAAGTCCCGTATAAAAAAGACGCCAAGGAACATGCCATCGTGGTCAAGGAAAACGGACGTGACTCGGTCTCAGAAGCCTTCCGTCTGGTGCGGTCGAATCTGGAATACATGAAGAACCGCGATCAGAAGGGAGGACAAGTGGTGATGTTCACTTCCTTCATTGTCGCCTCTGGAAAGACCTTCGTGTCGTCCAACCTGGCCTCAAGCTTTGCTCATGCAAAGAAAAAAGTGGTGCTCGTGGACCTTGACATCCGTAAGGCTACCATGAACAAGGTCTTTGGCACAAAAAGCGGTATCGGTGTCTCCAACTATCTCTCTGGGGTGATCGATAGCGTTGAAGAACTGATCCATCCCGACCTTGCCACGGAGAATATGGACGTCATCTTCTCAGGCCCTGTCCCACCCAACCCGGCAGAACTGCTCATGAGCGATCGCCTGGACCAAATGGTGGCTTGGCTCCGCGAACACTACGACTATGTGTTCCTTGACAATGTCCCTGTGGGTATCGTCGCGGACTCGGAGATTGTGAAACGACTCGTGGATGCAACCATCTTCGTGATTCGTGCCAACAAAACGGATCGACGCATGGTCTCCGAGTTGGACAAAATGTATAAGGCCAATAGGTTCCCGAACCTTTGCGTCGTTCTCAACTCCGTGAAATACAAGAAACATAGCAATTATGGCTACGGCTACGGTCTTGGCTATGGTTACGGCTATGGTTACGGCTATGGTTACGGCTATGGTTACGGCTACGGTTATGGTTACGGCTACGGTGGCTACGGCTATGGCAACTCGGAAGATGATGACAAAAAGAAAAGACGGCATCATCGTCATAAAAATGATGACTAAATCAGGATAACTAGATTCTACTTTATATGCTATTCGAACTATTCAAAACTAAACTACCCGAGGGATTCTTCCAGGGTGCCTTTGATATGCACAGCCATCTGCTTCCTGGAGTAGATGATGGATTCCCTACGCCCGAGAAGACGGTGGAAGCTTTGACCTTCCTCCATCAACAGGGGGTGAAAGCGGTCAAGATGACGCCGCATTTCATGAAGGATTATCTGGAAAACACCCGTGAAACCATCGAACAAAAATACAAGGCATTCGTGTCAGACCGCCAGGCTGCGATCCCCTTGGAATTGTCGTTGGGTGGTGAATACATGCTGGATTCCTGCTTTCCCGACCGTTTCAATGAAGGATTCCTGACCTTGGACAAAGCCGGGACGAAGGTGCTTTGCGAGACCTCTTATATGATGATGGAGCCTCGGATGAGAGAGATGCTCTATGACGTGATGTTGAAAGGCATCCAACCGGTGATGGCGCATCCCGAAAGGTATCAATATGCCTCCAAGTCGCTGTATCATCGTTGGAAACAAAAGGACTACCTTTTCCAACTCAACCTGTTTTCCTTGGCAGGAGCCTATGGTGAGCCGGCGAGAGCGAAAGCCCATCAACTGCTCAAGGAAGGGATGTATGACTATGTCGGCAGCGACTTGCACCGATTGGACAACATTGCTGACAAAGTGCGCGCCATCAGGCTATCCAAAAAAGAAATCGACGCTTTGCTGTTGCTGATGGAAAACAACAAGGCACTGTAAACAGAAAAGGCATCCTTCAGGATGCCTTTTCTGTTTGTTAGAATATGTACCCTAGGCTGAAATAGGAACAGAAGTTCCGTGTGATGTCGGAATAATAGAACCCAAACGAAATGGGTCCCAAAGGACTGTCGTAGGAATACTTCAGCCCGCAACCGTAATGCCCGATGCTTTCATCATCAAAGGTAAACAATGATCCAAAGGTGTTGGCGCTTCTGACATAGTTGCCCGATGCCGTGAGGTAATGTTTCTTGAGCAGCCGGTAGCGTACGTCAAGTCGCAGGATGGCACATTGGTCTTTGGCCAATGAGGTGTTGTTGATTCCAATGAAGGGCAACTGGAAATCCTGATAGCGTCCATAAACCTCGCCGCCAATGATATTATTGTAGGCATAAGGGATGGAGTCGCCTACCAGGAAACGGGTGTAGAGTTGTGGGATGAGTGTGAACTTCCTCTTGGTGTAGTGGTATTTGAAGTTGAAACCGAGATCGGTGAAGGGCATCTCCGCATCTTTAATCACACGTTCATGGACATCCATCTCGGCCACCATACCTGTGGTGGCAAAATAGGCGTGATCCATATCGTCGTATTTCAATTTGACAAACGGTCCCCAGGTGCGGCTCTTTAGGTGGGTCGCCCGCTGGGTCTCAAGGTCTTTGCCAAGCAGTGGACTGATGGGGAAGGTGCTTCGTTCTGATTCAATACCCACATTGGTTTGGATGTTGCGCAGGTAAAACTCGGAGATATAGAATCGAAAACGTCGCTGGTTAAGGATCAGGGCCTCGGACTTGTTGTCGTTAAACACGCTGTATTTGGCCCTGCGCAGGTCGTAGGAGAGGTTGATGTTGGCCAAGGAAATGCCTGCCCAAGTCAGGGTGCCGCTGATCCTGGGGTTGATACCGAGGCGGCTGGAGAGGTTGAACTTCAAACCGGAGAACTTGTTTTGGCCGATGCCTAGATTCAGGATCACGGCAGCGCTCTCTTCGGAGCTGTAGTTGAAACCGAGGGAGAGGCAGTGGGGCTCGGCGGGATGGAACTTCAGGTGGAGGTCGAAGTCCTTGGGCTTCGCAGGCATTTCACCGTGCTCGGCGGGGCTCAAACGGTATTCAATGCCGCTGAAGACGCCTGTCCCCTTGAAGATGTTGAGGGCTCGCTGGATGTCATTGTCCGTGATGCCTTGGTTCAAGTGGAGTTTGCTTTTCTTGAATAACCACTTGAACTCTTTCGTGTTGACATTATCCATGGTGATGGTCTCCAGCTGGATTGTGTCGTTGGTGACATACTGCGCCTTGGCGTTTTGCAATACTTTTTCTGCGGGCTCGAAGCTGTCGATGTACCGTTTGATGGTTTTGAGCTCGTTTTGGTATTTCTCCGCACAAGCATAACCGCGGTTCACGATGGTGTCAATGGCTTGCGTGTTGAAGCTGAGCATGTTGAAGTCGTTGACTTCCGGGTGGATGTATAGGTCGCACAGCTTGCGGTTCTCTTCATTGTGTCCCTTGACGACGATGTTTTTCATTTGGGAGAACAGCTGGGGAAGTGATTTGAGTTTGTTGGCATCTTTGATCATGCCTTGGGCGACCTCGATGCCGATGATGATGTCGGCACCCATCTCCCGGCAGATGTCAACGGGGAAGTTGTTGACCAGTCCGCCATCGACCAGGATCTTCCCGTCGATGACCATGGGGGAGAACACGCCGGGGATGGCCATGCTGGCCCGGATGGCTTCCGGGAACTTGCCGCTACGTAGGACGACAGGCTCGCCCGTGGTGAGGTTGGTGGCCACACAGGCGAAGGGGATGGGGAAGTCGTTGAAGTCCATGGGGTCCTGATAGCCGATGCAGAGGCTGTTGAAAAGGTTGAGCAAGTCGGTGCCGCCAATGAAAGAGTCGGGGAGGGAAGCGATGAAAGAGGTGCCGCTGTTGGCTTCGTCCTCCATCCTGATTTTGCGGATCTTGTCGAAGAGCTGGCCGTGGTTGAACGGGATATTAACGAGGTAAGTGCTTCTTCGTTCTTTGTCAGCGGAAGAGATGTCGAGGCGGTCGATGCTGTTGGTCATGTATTTTGACCAGTCCAGTTGGGAGATGAAATATTCGATCTCGTCGGGACTATAGCCCAAGGCATAGAGGCCACCGATGATGGAACCCATGCTGGTGCCTGCGACATAGTCCACAGGGAGTCCGACCTCCTCGATGTATTTCAATGCACCGATGTGGGCGGCGCCTTTGGCGCCGCCGCCACCTAAAACGATACCTACCTTTGGCCTGGGCGGACGAATGGTGTCCCCCGGCCGTTCCGATGCGCTTGCTTGTAGGCAGATAATGCAAAGCGCTACAACAATGATAATTCCCTTTATTCTCATGCTATTGAGCTAGCATCCCTTCGGGATGCGAATGGTTAGTAAATCCCTTTCTACAGAGCTAGCATCCCTTCGGGATGATTTTCCGTTTTCCGTTTTCCGTTTTCAACTTACTCCAGCCCTCTCGCTCTCAGATACGGCTCTTTCTCCGGATCCTGACCGCGGAACTTGCGGTACTGGACCATGCCTTCGTCGTTGCCACCATCCTGGAGGCAGTACTGACGGAATGCCTTGGCGATTTCGGGGTTGAAGAGGTTGCCTGAGGTCTTGAAATAGTTGAAGGCATCCTTGTCGAGGACCTCGGCCCAGGTGTAGCCGTAGTAGCCAGCACTGTAGCCGCCGTTGAAGATGTGGGAGAAGTTGGTGGCGCGGTAGCGGGGCAGGATCTCGGGAATCAGCTTGATGGCATCCATCTGCTGTTTCTCAAAGGCATCGACGTCCAGGTTCTCGACATCGGTGAGTTCATGGAACTTCATGTCGAGGATGGAGGCAGCGATGAGCTCGGTGGTCATGAAGCCTTGGTTGAACAGGGCGCTGTTCTCAATCTTTTGGATCAGGCTGTCGGGCATGACTTCGCCGGTCTGGTAGTGCTTGGCGTACATGCGGATGACTTCAGGTTCGGCGGCCCAGTTTTCCATGATCTGGGAAGGCAGCTCCACGAAGTCATGCGGCACAGCACCGCAGGTGCGGCTGTAGAGGCCGTCGGAGAAGAAGGCATGGAGGGAATGTCCGAACTCATGCCACATGGTCTCGGTCTCGTCCCAGTTGAGCAGGGCGGGGGTGTTGTCGGTGGGAGGAGTGAAGTTCATCACCAAGGACACCAGGGGATACACCTTGTTGCCGTTGATGTCGTGTCCGGCAGTGCGGAATTCGGTGCACCAGGCGCCGCCGCTCTTGCTGGCGCGTGGATAATAGTCGAGGTAGAGGATGCCGAGGAAGTCGCCGTTGGCTTCCTTGACCTCGTAGGTCTCTACGCCAGGATAATACACCGGGATGGTGTTGTTCTTGGTGAAGGTCACGCCGTAGAGTTTGTTGGCGGCGGAGAACATGCCGTTGCGGACGTTGTCAACGCTGAGGTAGGGCTTGATGTAGTTCTCGTCGAAGTCGTATTTCTCTTTGCGAAGCTTCTCGGCATAGTACCACCAGTCCCAGCCTTCCAATTTGAATTTGGCGCCTTCCTTCTTGGCGATGGCCTGCATCTCGGCGAGTTCTTTCTTGGCCAACTCCTGGGCGGGGTTGAAGATGTCGGCCAGGAACTGGTCAACGGTAGCGGCGTCGTGGGCCATGTTGACCGCCAGCACGTAGTTGGCGTGGTTGTCGTAGCCCAGCAGCTGAGCCTTCTGTTGTCTCAGGCGCAGCATCTCTTTGATGAGGTTCTTGTTGTCGAACTCATTGCCGTTGTCGCCGCGGTTGTAATAGGCTAGGTACATTTGCTTGCGGAGTTCGCGGTTTTCAGCGAATTGCAAGAAGGGGATGAGGCTGGGTTTGGAGAGCGTGAACACCCATTTGCCGTCCATGCCGTCGGCCTTGGCTTGCTCGGCGGCAGCGTCGATGCTGGACTGGGGCAGGCCGGCGAGATCGGCTTGGTTCTCGATGACGAGCTTGTAGTTGCCGTTCTCTTTCAGGAGGTTGTTGCCAAACTGGAGGCTGAGGGTGGAGAGCTGCTCGTTGATCTTGCTCAGCTCGGCCTTCTTGTCGTCAGGCAGGGCGGCACCGCTGCGGACGAAGTCCTGGTGGTATTTCTCCACCACGCGAATCTGTTGCTCGTCCAGTCCCATCTCGTTGCGGTGTTGATACACATAGTCAATCTTCTCGAAGAGTTTGGGATTCATCGCGATGGCGTCGCCGTGTTTCGAGAGCAGCGGCATGACCTGCTCGGCCAATGCCATGAGTTCGTCGTCGGAGTTGCACTCCAGGATGTTGAAGAACACGTTGCTCACGCGGTTTAAGGTCTCACCCGACTTGTCGTAGGGCAGGATGGTATTTTGGAAGGTGGGCGTCTCCGTGTTGTTGACGATGGCGTCGATTTCCGCCAGTTGCTCCTTCATTCCGGCCTCGAAGGCGGGCATGTAATGCTCGGTCTTGATCTTGTCGAACGGGACCACCTTGAAAGGCGTCTGGTATTCCGAGAGGAAAGGATTTGCTGGGGTCTCAGCCTGCTTCTTGTCGTGAGTGCAGGAAGCCATGACGATGATGCTTAAAGCTATCATAGGAATGATTTTTTTGTACATTGAAATAGTTTTTAAGATTAGTAGTGGCAAAAATATAAAAATATTATCTTT
>JAGCPJ010000077.1 GCA_017965765.1 Bacteroidales bacterium | reverse complement strand
CTCCGTCGGAAAAGGCGGCAACTTCCATAAAGCGTTCAAATGCATCGAGCTCCCTCACTTCTCCTTCTTCCCTGATTTCTTCGTCCAAATACACCTTTACATAGCCTGAAAGTCGCTTGGTGGCATTCTCCACCATATAATGACGGGGAATCATACCGTTTTGGACCGCACGGTCAATCTGAAAGTCCGAGACCTCCGGCCACACAAGAGGGTAAAGCGTTTCCGGGATGGCTCGGCCGCCGAGCGTGTTGGCTCCTGAACGCTTGAGTTTTCTTGCGCTAGAGCCGCTGAGAACAAACCACAGCCCTTTGTCCACCATCAGGGAATGTACCACATCCAACAGTTCTGGGACTTTTTGGATTTCATCCATGATCACAAGTGTGCCTGCGGGTTTGTCCCCAAGCGCTTCCTTCAGGGAGTTTGGATTTCTTTTAAAGGCTTTTCTAACATCAGGGTCTAACAGATCATAGTATATTGATCCCTTGAACCGCTCTTTCAAAAGGGTTGACTTCCCCGTCTGACGTGCGCCAAACAGAAACATCCCTTCGTCCAATTTGCCTTCTATATTGAATACTCGCTTATACATAAAACCTCTGAATTTTGCAAGTACACTCCGAATTTTTATGAGAAAATCAGGAGTATAGTCACAGATTTAGCAAAGTTTTTTTCAGTGCAAAAATATAAAAAATATCAATTATCAACAAGAAAAAGCATCTTTTGGCACTGAAAGGGGAAAAAACAACCCACCCATGGCCTTTGTGGTCGGCAACAAGGGTGGGTTGTGTGAATTAAGATCGTTTTAAAAATACAAATCTCTCTCCCCTTTCTTGATCCGCTCTATCCTAGCTTTCATCTCATCGAGGAACTTCGGATCGACGTTCTTGAAGTTGTTTTCGATGGTCTTCCAGCCCTTGGCGGCGACTTCAGGAGTGGCATAGTCCACGAGGTATTCGCTGAGGGTAAGGATAGCGTTGGGCGTGCAGTAGCGTTTGATGAAGCCTGGCACGCTGAACTCCATGAAATGCTCGCCTGTACGTCCCAGACGGTAACAGGCAGTGCAGAAACTCGGGATGAAGTCGTGGTCCAACAGCTTGTCAATGATCTCACCCAAGGAACGGTCATCACCGATCTTGAACTGCTCCCTATGCAGGTTCTGGTCTTCCTGCTTGTCGCTGTTCTTCTCTTCTTCTTCGTGGTGGTACTTGTAATCGCCGATCTGCAGGTTGGTGCCACCGTCGATCTGAGAGATACCATATTCGATGGCACGGGCGCGGAACTCGGCGTCTTCACGGGCGGTAAGGATCATACCGGTGTAAGGTACAGCCAGACGGAAGATGGCGATGATCTTCTCGAAGGTCTCGTCGTCAACGAAATACTTCTTGTCGATGTTGAGGCCCGAGGCGTCCTTGATACGGGGGAACGAGATGGTGTGGGGACCCACGTTGAAACAGGCCTCAAGGTGGTTGGTGTGGCGGATCATGGCCAGCACCTCATAACGCCAGTCGTAGAGGCCGAAGAGGATGCCGAGACCGTTGTCGTCGATGCCAGCCTCTTGGGCGCGGTCCATGGCGGTCAGACGGTAGTTGTAGTCGCCCTTCTTGGTGTTGATGGGGTGATACTCGTTGTAGATCTCTGGGCAATAGGTCTCCTGAAAGATCTGGTACGTGCCGATGCCAGCCTCTTTGACGATGCGGAAGCCCTCCACATCCAGCGGAGCGGCGTTGATGTTCACACGGCGGATGCTGCCCTTGCCTTTCTTGGTGGCGTAAGTCACCTTGACCGTATGGGCGATGTACTCCGGAGAGTATTTCGGGGACTCACCATAGACGAGGATGAGGCGCTTCTGGCCATCGTCTTCCAAAGCCTCCACGTTACGGACGAGTTCCTCATCGGTGAGGGTGGTGCGCACCTGTTCCTTGTTGGAGGAACGGAAACCGCAGTATTTGCAGTTGTTGACGCAATAGTTACCCACATAAAGGGGGGCGAACAGCACGATGCGGTTGCCATAGATACGGCGTTTCAGTTCGCGGGCGCCTTCCTTGATCTCCTCGACCAAGGCGGGATCGGTGGTGTTGACCAGCACAGCGGTCTCTTCCATCGTCAGGCGGTTCTTGTCCAGCGACTTCTGGATGATTTCATGCACACGTTCAGGGGTGCTCTTGGTGTTGTTGATGAAGTCCCAAATCTCTTGGGAATCGATGAACGGGCGGTTCGGTTCGTCCGGGATACGACATTTTTCGGGGGTAAATTTCATAGTTTGTTTATTTAGTGTTGTCGTTTATTATCATTTATTTCCAGTAGTACTGGTTTGCCACGTCGCTTCGCTAAGCTCCGCTCCTCGCAATGACAGCTACCGCGCGATCAAAAATTCCGGTCATATAGGCAATCGCCATACCATAGTTGGAGATGGGGATGCCAGCCTTGACAGCGAGGTTGGTACGGTTAAGGAGTTGTTTGCGGGTTGCCACGCAGCCACCGCACTGGATGGCCATGGCGTAATCATGGATATTGTTGATGGGAGCCAATCCAGCGACATAGTCGAACTGGATGTTCTTCCCTGTGAATTTACGGATCAAGGCAGGCAGCTTCACCCGGCCTATGTCGCCACAGCTGATCTCGTGGGTGCAGGATTCCAGCATGAGGATCTTGTCACCATCCTTAAGTTGGGCGAGATGGGGGGTGCCTTTCAAGTAATTCTCGAAATCGCCACGAAGCCGAGCCAACAAGATGCTGAAGCTGGTGAGCGGTACGGTTTCGGGAACGATCTTGTTCACCATGGCGAAGACTTGTGAGTCGGTGACCACGAGATTAGGCCAGGGCATGGTGTCGAAATACTGCTGGAGGTTGGTCTCCTTGAGCACAACGCAGATACAGTCGTTGTCAAGTGCATCGCGGATGGCCATCACCTGAGGAAGGATGAGGCGTCCTTCGGGGGCTTCGTCATCGATGGGCGTCACCAACACGATAACGTCGTTGGGCTTGACCAAGCCACCGAGCATGGAAGCACGCTTATAGGCACTCTCGGGAATGGCCTTCTTCAAAGCATCGACAACAGGTTGCGGGTCGTCCTTCAACAGGTTGAGGTTGATGGCATCGCTTCTGACTGCACCTTCAAAGAGGTTGTTCACGACGACAAAAGGCAGCGCATATTCCTGGAATTGCTCCATCAACTGTATTTCGGGTTCACCGTAATGGTTATCGGCGACGACAAGGATGGCGCAATCGATTTCCTTCAACGTCTGATAGGTCTTCTCCACGCGTTTCATCCCGAGTTCGGAATGATCGTCGATGCCGGCAGTGTCGATCAAGACCACAGGACCGATGCCGAAGATCTCGATGGATTTCTTCACCGGATCGGTGGTGGTGCCCGCCTGGGCAGAGACGATGGCGATGGATTGGCCCGTCAGCTGGTTGATGAGGGTGCTCTTGCCGCTATTGGTGCGGCCATAGATGCCGATATGGGGTTTGAGGTCTTTTGCCATGGTACCGATGTGGCACCCCGATGGGGTGCGGCTATTTATTGGGATTGTCTTTTCTACCGATGGAGCACCCCGATGGGGTGCGGCTATTTATTGGGATTGTCTTTTCTACCGATGGGGCACCCCGATGGGGTGCGGCTGTTTGTTGGGATTGTCTTTTCTACCGATGGGGCACCCCGATGGGGTGCGGCTGTTTGTTGGGATGATCCTCCTCCAAGGGGCACCCCATCGGGGTGCCCCATCGGTAGCAAAGCGGATTTCACCTCAAGGCCGTCGATGCGGCCGAGTTGGCCGGTAAGCGAGCCGATGCGGTCCGTGGTGCCTTCGAATACCACAGAAATCAAACTGTAATTCTGTCTGGGGAAGCCTTGACGGCAGATGATGATGTCGGCATGACGCGACAACACCTCGTTCAGTTGCGGTGCCGACTGTCGGTCACCGACATAGATAATGACGGTTCCTATTCTCTTTTCCATTTGTATCTACTTCAGGATCAGATTATTAACTAAAAACAATGCTTCGAGGTCAACACAAGGTCTTCGTCTCAGCGTTCATTTGAGAATGCAAAATTATCATTTTTTATTGATCAAGAGCATTTTTATTTATCATGAATTAGAGAATTGAAGAATTTCTTATGCTACGCTAAAGAATTCCGAGGAATTAGCGAGAAAAACACTTGTGTTTTTCATTCTCTAATTCTCTAATTCATGATAAAACACTATTTTCTTGATAAAAAAGATTACCTTTGCAAAGTGATGAAAAAGTCATTTATCCTAATATTGCTATGCATCATCGGGATGGCGGCTTGCCAGAAAAAGGTGGAATATCCCATTGAACCCGTCATTTCCTATCAAGGGTTGGCCTACGTGATGAACGCCGATAGCACCCTGACGGGTGAGGTCGTGCTCAGCATCGGCTACACCGACGGCGACGGCGACCTGGGGCTTGATGACGCCGACACACTTTATCCTTTCGGACCCAACGACCCCCATTACTACAACTTGATCATCGACTATTTGAAATGGGACGGCAACGCTTTTGTGGAGACGCCACTGCTGAGTTGGAACCAGCAGACCCAGAGCTACGACACCATCAGCTTCAATGCGAGGTTCAAACGGTTAGTTTTTCATGACGAAGAGAAAGCCATCTCGGGAACCATTGACTATAAAATGTTGGTTTACAACCCATTATCACCATCCGACACCGTGAAGTTCAGGGTTCACCTTATTGATAGGGCGCTGCATGAGAGCAATATTGTTGAAACGGAGGCAGTGTGGTTTGAGTGAAGCTGAGAGCTGAGAGCTGAACGGCGTAAGCCCTCACCGACCGAAGGGAGGTAAAGCTGAAAGTTAAAATTGAGAATTGAAAAATTAAAAAAGATATGATGAAAAGAATATTACTAATTCTATGCATATTGGGCGTCGTGGGCTTTAGCAAGGCTCAGACTGCCGGTGAGAATTTCGACGTAACGCATTATTACATCAACTTGATGGATTTTGATTTTACGGAACATACCCTTCGTGGAGAGGCATACATCACTTTTGTTGCCACCGCAACCACTAACACCTTTGTGTTTGAATTGAAAAGCCTCACTGTCAGCATTATAGATTGCTCCTTCTCCGCGATGTGTAATTTCAACCAAGAAGGAGACCTCCTTATCATCACTTCCAGTGAACCTATTGCAGCCGGACAAACAGGCGTCTTCTCGATCTACTACTACGGCAACACTTTCAGCGAGAGCTGGGGCGGCGTGGAATGGTGGGGCACCGACTACGTGTATAACCTGGGCGTGGGCTTCGACAGCCAGCCGCACAATCTGGGCAAGACCTGGTTCCCCTGCGTGGATAACTTCACCGACAAAGCCACCTACAGCCTCAGTATCACCGTTGACAGCAACAAGAAAGCCATCTGCGGCGGCACCCTCGTCAACACCATCGACAACGGCGACGGCACCACCACCTGGTATTGGGAGACCCCTCAAGAGATCGCCACCTACCACATCTCGTTCGCCATTGGCAACTATGAGCTCTGGGAAGACGTGTATCACGGCATCGAACGCGACATCCCCGTGCAGGTCTATGCCAAGCCCAACCAGATGAATAACGTCCCCGGATCCTTCGCCCATGTCAAGGAAATCGCCGCGTTTTACGAAGAAAACTTCGGTCCCTATCCGTTCAACAGGATCGGATACGTCAGCACCGGAAAAGGTTGTATGGAGCACACCGACAACATCGCCATGGCCAGCACCATCATCGACGGCACCACCACCCAAGAGGAATATGTCGCCCACGAACTCTCCCACATGTACTTCGGCAACAAGACCACCTGCTCCACTGCAGGTGACATGTGGCTCAACGAGGGTTTCGCCCAATTCTGCGGCGTGTTCTACCTTGCCGGAGTCTATGGAGAAGCCGAATACAATGACGAGATGAGCAGCAAGATCAACACCATCGTCAACTGGTGTAATAGTGAAAGCAACTGGATCCCGCTCAACAACATGCCGCTCGACTTGACCTACGACACCAAGGCCATCTATGACCGTGGCGCCGTCATCGTCAACTCCATGATGCACTATATGGGAAGAGACAACTTCATCCAAGGCATACGGCATTACCTTGACACCTACGCCTTCGGTGCCGCTTCCTCGGAACAACTCTGCGAAGCCCTCACCGAAGCCACTGGCATCGACATGCAGGGGTTCTTCGACAATTACGTCTATATCGGCGGCATGCCCCATTATGAAGTCAACCTCCTCGAGGTCACGCCCAACGGTTCACAATACGATGCCAAGGTCAATATGCGCTACTGGCACGTCGGGCCTTCGCATGTCGGCATGAACAACCGCGTGGAGGTCACCTTCGTAGGGGCAGAAGGCCAGCTGCACACAGCGCTGGTCGGCTGGGATGGCATGGAAGCGGAACAAACCGTCACCCTCGACTTCGCCCCTATCGCCGCTTTCGCCGACTACGACAACCATTTCCTGGATGCCAAAATTGACAAGAACGTGACTGCCACCCAACCCATGGTTTTAAGCCATGGCAACAACCTCAAGATCACCGTCAACAGCGTTACCGGCGCCACCATGCTTCGGGCGGAAAACCACCTTATCGCTCCCGACGACGACCCCGAGATTCCTGGGCTTACCCTATCGACACGCCACTACTGGAATATCCTGCGCCTGGACCTCAACGAAGCCGATGTCACCGGCTCCTTCACCTACTCCAACAACAACAGCATGGACGGCGACATCATCCAAACCCAAAACGACTCCGCCGTGCTGCTCTACCGCGCCAGCATCATGGAACCTTGGCACACCATCCCTTATACCCAAACCGGTAACTGGAAAATCGGGAAATTCGAGGTCAGCGACTTGCCAACGGGACAATATACCATAGGAGTCATCGACAAAGCTTCGCTGGCCCTTGAGGAACAACCCACCAGCTACAACCTCTTCCCCAATCCCGCCAAAGATCAAGTCACCCTGCAATGGAAAGATGCGGAAGATGGCGAAATCAAGGTGTTCAATCAACAGCTGCAACTGATCAACACCATTCCATACCGTCAGGCAACCCAGTTTACCTTCTCCGTCGAAGGCCTCAAACCTGGCATATACTTTGTTGTACGCAACTCCGTCATTAACAAGCTAATCATTGAATGACATGAAAAAGATTTCTTTATTGATATCCCTAGTAGGATTACTCTTCCTATCGGTTTCTTGCGAGCATCCAGAGGACAATCCTTGGTCCCGCTTCTACGACTTCAGCATCTCCGACGTCATAGGCACCTACGCTGCCAACCCCGATGAGAGTGCGTACGAAGCCTCCCCCACCCCAGGTGTCGTCGTCTATGACAATGCCTCCGTGACCATCACGGAACTTGGCGACGACCTCGTCATGGTGCGTGTCATCATCCCCGACCAAATCAACAAGGTGTTCACAGGATCTGTTGAGCAAAACAGCGGCAACGGTGTACTGCTGCTAAATCAAGGTTCCTACGAGGAGTTCAGCGCCACCGTCTATAAAGACAGCCAAGGTCAAATCAGGCTTCAAGGCCATGAGAGCCGAACCTATTACAATGCCGAGGGAGAAGTTTCGGACAAGAAGATTTATGGGTTTGATGTGATTAAAACGGAAAACGGAGAACGGAGAACGGAAAATTATTAATTCAAATAAATATGTTATGAAAAAAGCGATCATTTGTTTATTGGCCTTGGCGTTTTGCGGCGTCAATGGCTTTGCGCAACGCGGCGACCTTGTCCCGCTGAAGGCAACGTATTACACGGCAGAAGAAGGCATGATGATGCTTCAAGATGACTTCACCTATGACGAGTACGAATTCTACCTTATGGAAAAGTTCACCACCATCGAAGATGTGGTGGGGCACTGGGTCAACTATGCCAGAGAGACCTATGAGTATGAGTTCGACGAAAACCCGGTATCCATCCTGACCGAGCATTGGGACGGCTACGAAGAAGGCGAATGGGTGAACGACCAGTTGGCCACCTTGAGTTATATCGACGTGGGCATGGAGTCCAAAGTCAAGGAAAAACTGGTGAAAACCTGGCAAAACGATGCTTGGACCAACTTGCACTGGTATTTCTATGACTATGAGCCCATCCACACCATCATGATCAAGGATTGGATCGGTACCCAATGGGAAAACCATCTCCTCTACACCATTGAGGAAAACGGCGATGAGACCGTCGTGCTGGTACAGTACTGGCAAGGCGGCGCCTGGCAGAACATGGAGAAGCACACCTATCACTATGATTCCAACCACTACTTGAAGGACATCACCAAGATGCTATTTGTCGGCGGCGCCTGGGCACCCACACAGACGAAGACCGTCACTTACACCAACGACGAGCAAGGCAACACGCTGAACGCCATCTGCGAGTCCAATTACGGTGGATTGTACGAACAGAACACCGACATCGAGATCTTCTTTGGCGAAGGCAAGAGCATCCTCTATCCTCACATCAAGGAAATCAACGTGCAGTATTTCGACGTCACCCATGTTGCCGAGAACACGGTGGAACCGCAATTCACCTTGTATCCCAACCCTGCCAAGGACCGTTTCACTGTCCAAGGCGCTGACTTCCAGAAGGCAGAGGTTTACAACCTTTCCGGACAAAAGGTGCTGGAAAGCAACGCCCCTGAGATCCAGTTCAACAACATGGCCGCAGGCGCCTATCTGGTGAAGGTGTTCCGTAGCAACGGCCTGGTGGAAACCCACAAGCTGATGCATTGATTTTGCATCGCACCCACAAAAAAAGCCGCTCCATTCGGGGCGGCTTTTTTTCTTCTGTCTTCTGTCCTCTGACCGAATTACATCATCAGGAACGACATCATCACACCAGCAGCGACGGCAGAGCCGATCACGCCAGAGACGTTCGGAGCCATGGCATGCATGAGCAGGTGGTTCGACGGGTCGTACTTCTGACCTTCCACTTCGACCACACGGGCGCTGTCAGGCACTGCGGACACGCCAGCGGCACCGATCATCGGGTTGATCTTCTCCTTGAGGAAGAGGTTCATGAACTTGGCACCCAGCAGACCGCCGGCGGTAGCCACGGCAAACGAGCAGGCACCCAACACGAAGATCTTGATGGAGCTGGAGGTCAGGAACACGGAAGCCTGTGTAGAAGCACCGACGGTGAGACCCAGGATGATGGTCACGATGTCGATCAACGGGTTGGCAGCGGTGTTTTGCAGACGCTTCACCACGCCCGACTCCTTAATAATATTACCGAAGAACAGCATACCCAGCAGCGGCAGAGCCGTGGGGCTGATGAAGGTCGTCAGGATAAGGCCGACGATGGGGAACATGATCTTTTCGGTCTTGTTGACCATACGCGGGGCTTTCATCTTGATCAGACGTTCTTTCTTCGTGGTCATCAAACGGATGATAGGCGGCTGGATCACCGGCACCAGAGCCATGTAGGAATAGGCTGCGATGGCGATGGGGCCGATGAGGTTACGTGTACCGTTCATGCCATTGGCCAAACGAGAGGAGAGGAAGATGGCGGTAGGACCGTCAGCACCACCGATGATGCCGATGGCGCCTGCCTCACGCAGGTTGAAGCCCAGGTAAAGGGCACCGATGAAGGTGATGAACACGCCGAGCTGGGCGGCGGCACCGAGGACCATCAGCTTGGGGTTGGCGATGAGCGACGAGAAGTCGGTCATGGCACCGATGCCCAAGAAGATCAACGGCGGGTAGATACCTTTGTTCACGCCGAAGTAGAGGTAGTTGAGCACACTGCCTTGTTGGTAGAGACCCGTTTGCAGGTTCAGTTCGCCAGCTTCGAAGACCTGGTTCATGAACAGCTTCACCTCTTCGATGTTGGCTGCGGCGATGCCGAAGTCAGCCATATTCATCTTGTCAACCACCTTAATGGCTTCGCTCAGCACCATGTTCTTGTCGTTGGCACCGTTGAACACCTCGGTCAGCAAGGCTTTGGCGGTGGTCAAATCGAAGCTGAATGCGCCTGAGTCGATGGCGTTTTGCGCATACACCATGGCATCGGCTAAGTTGACGCCGTAGCCTTGGAAGAAGGGGATGTTACCGCAGATGATACCGGTTCCGATGGGGATCAGCAGCATAGGTTCGAACTCGAATCTCACGGCCAGGAAGATGAACAGGATACCTACCAGGATCATGATGATGTTGCCGATCTTGCAGTTTCTGAAACCGGTAAGGATCCAGAATTTGCGAAGGCCGTCTCTCAGCTGGGCTCTGGAGCTCATATCCTCTTCAGGAGCGCTGATGACTTTGACGGTGTTTTCGGTGTTTTCCGTCACTTGGGCGGCGTCGGCAGCCACCATGCTGTCAGCCATGTCGGCCAGCTGGGCGTTGTTTTCCTCAACGCTCAGCGCGGTCACTTCTTCCGACTGGGTGAGGTCGCTGATCCTGGTGGCAAACATGGGGTTGTTGACCACCGCTAGGTTGAACAGGATCAGCACGATCACCGAGGCGAGGATGACCAGGGGCCGTCTGTAAATACTTTTCTTCTTCAACATGGCCTTATCCGATTATGATTAAAACATCGCCTTGCAGCACATTGTCGCCCTGGCGGCAGTTGATGGCAGTGATGGTACCATCGGCTTCTGCCAGCAGGTTGTTTTCCATCTTCATGGCTTCGTACATGAGCAGCTTGTCGCCTTTCTTTACGCTATCACCCTGATGGACAAAGATTTGCATGATAGTACCAGGCAGCGGGGCGGCCATTTTGTAGCCAGAACCACTGGCAGCGGCGGCAGGTCTCGGGGTGGACGGAGCGGAGCTAGCGGCGGCGGGCTTGGCAGCGGGACGTGCCACGGGAGCCACCACTGGGGCAGCTTGCTCTTCCATTTCAACTTTATAATCAGTCCCGTTCACATTGACTGTTGCGATATTGCCTTCAATGTCCTGGACTTCCACTTCGTATGGTTTACCACTAATGGTGAATTTGAATTTTTTCATTGTCTTAAGCTTTAACGTTTCCAGTGTCTAACTCCGTAATTTTTATCATTCCACGAGGTGTTTCTTCTCTCGATGGTGATGACATTGCTTTCTTCATCGTGAAGATTGGTAGAGAGGTACAAAGCCATGCCGATGGCGGTAAGGACCTCGTTCGGGATCTCGCCTTCTTTAACGGAAAGTTGAGAACGGGGAACGGAAAGTTGTTCTTTTTCCGTTTTCAGTTTTCCGTTTTCCGTTTTCCTTTCGTCCTTCTTAGTGAAATAGGCAGCTACGCCACGGAAGATGAACGAAAGGATGAACAGGGCGATGATGACGATGAGGAATCCCGCGATGGTGACGATCCAGCCTTTGGTATAGACCCAAGGCTCGTGCGCCAATAGAACTTGTATGTGTGACAGATTCATCGCTTTACAAATTAACGGTTACAGCGGGATGTTCGAATGTTTCTTCTCGGGGTTGGCGAGGCGTTTGGTCTCGAGGGTACGGAGGGCGCGGATGACGCGGAAGCGGGTGTTGCGCGGTTCGATGACGTCGTCGATATAGCCGAACTTGGCTGCTTCGTACGGGTTGGCGAACTTCTTGGTGTATTCATCCACCTTCTTGGCAACGAACTCAGCGCGTTCTTCGGGATTCTCGATTTCGGCAATCTTCTTGCCATCGAGCACCTCGACGGCGCCGCTGGCACCCATGACGGCGATCTCGGCGGTCGGCCAAGCGTAGTTGACATCGTTACGCAGCTGTTTGCAACCCATCACGAGGTGGGAGCCACCGTAGGACTTGCGGAGGGTGACGGTAACCTTCGGCACGGTGGATTCGCCGTAAGCGTAGAGCAGCTTGGCGCCGTGGACGATGATGCCGTTGTATTCTTGGCCTGTACCAGGCAGGAAGCCAGGGACATCGACGAGGGTCACGATCGGGATGTTGAAAGCGTCGCAGAAGCGGACGAAACGGGCACCCTTACGGGAGGCGTCGCAGTCGAGCACACCAGCGAAGAAGGCCGGGTTGTTGGCCACGATACCGACCGACATGCCGTCGAAACGGGCGAAGCCGACGATGATGTTCTTGGCATAGTTCTTATGGATCTCGAGGAAGTCGCCGTTGTCAACGATGGCGTTGATGATGTCGCCCACGTTGTAAGGCTTGTTCGGGTTGTCCGGGATGATCTGGTTGAGGGCGTCCTCCATGCGGTCGATGGGGTCGAAGGATTGTTATTCTTGTTATTGCAAGATATAACACAAATAAGAAACATTGAAATCAAAAGTATTGTGCAGTTTTTCATATGAGTT
>JAGCPJ010000076.1 GCA_017965765.1 Bacteroidales bacterium | reverse complement strand
GCGCCGCCACGACCGCGGAGGCCTGACTTAGTGACCTCGTCGACAACCTGCTGAGGAGTCATTTCGGACAGAACCTTGCCCAATGCCTCATAGCCGCCGCGCGAGATGCACTCGTCGATGTTTTCGGGATTGATGAAACCGCAGTTACGCAAAGCGATACGCAGTTGCTTACGATAGAAGCCCATGTGCTTCGAGTCGGCCACATGTTCCTTGTTTTCGGGATCCATGTAGAGCAGATCGGTGACCTTACGTCCCTTGATGATGTGCTCGTTGATGATCTTCTCGACGTCTTCAGGCTTCACCTGAGTGTAGAACGTGTTGTCAGGCATGATCTTCACGATGGGTCCCTTCTCGCAGAAGCCGAAGCAACCTGTTCTGACCACCTGAACTTCATCCTGCAAGCCCTTCTCAGCAAGGATGCGCTGGAAGTTCTCGATGATTTGAGCACTTGCCGATGCCTGGCAGCCGGTACCGCCGCAGACGAGCACGTGCATCTTGATTTTTGCCATATAATTTCCTCCAATTAAAGATTAACCAATTGTTTCGTAGTTCACGGGGATGACGCCCTCGACCATCTCGTTGTTCATGACATACTTGGTGAGGATTTCGTCAGCGCGGTTGTTGTCCACATGACCGAAGACGATAGGATCACGGCCGGGGCATTTCACCTCGATGGTCGGTTCGGCGTGGCAGTAGCCCATGCAACCAGTCTGGGTGAAGACGATGCTGAGTTTCAGCTCATCGGCCTTCTCCATCAAATGTTCCATCACTTGTTTGGCGCCGGCGGCGATACCGCAGGTGGCCATGGCAACCTTAATCTGCACGAGGGAGTCGGGGTCGTTGCTCTTCTCGCGGATGTCGAGGTTGTTTGAAAGCTTTTCTCTCATCGCTTTCAATTCTGCTAAAGACTTAACTTTTGCCATTTTTTTCCTGTTTTAGGGTTATTACTTGGTTTATTATTTTATTTAGAATAATGTCCAAAAAATCGGTGCAAAGGTAAAAAATAAAAGCTTCTATTTCAACGAAACAGAAGCTATTTTAAGGGGTAATCGCAAATTAGAATGATTCTAATTTAGCATTAAGAAATACGGTCTTTATCGCATTGAAAATTCGCAGCCGCAGTATTGTTGGTTGTAGAATCCAAATTCCTTGATAATCTGGATCCTGCGTTCGCTCAAACCGCCTTTGCGCCAGTTTTGCGCCCAAAACGTCACCTCGGGGACTTGCGATTCGGCAAAACGACCCGCCTCCTCTATCTGTTCGAGGCTTTTCCAACGGCTCGACGCCAAGGTGGTGGTGATCACCGAAAATCCATGGTCGCGGGCATATTGCGCCGTTTTCAATAAGCGATATTTAAAACACCTAAGGCACCTTGGACCCCGTTCCGGTTCTTGCTCCAGACCCTTCATTTCTTGGAGCCAGCCTTCATGGTCATAGTCGGCATCAATGATCTCCAGCCCCAACGACTTGGCATAGCGTGAGCATTCGTTTTTCCTGATATCATACTCCTCCCGAGGGTAAATATTCGGATTGAAATAATAGATGGTTGGGGTGATCCCATGCTTCATCAAGCACTCGACGATGGCTGACGAGCATGGGGCGCAGCAGGTATGGAGCAACACCTGGGTGGCACCTCCGGGGACTTCGATGACGAATGGTTTTTTCACGCCGCAAAGATAAGTTTTCTCAAAGAATAATCTATATATTTGCATCGTATTAAACATGCAAACATGAAAAAACCTCTCCTCATCGCCATCATGCTCCTGCTCGCCATTGCAGGAATGGCTCAAGACCACTGCTACTGGGTGTTTTTTACCGACAAAAGCAACACACAATTCGATCCTTACACGTATTTCGATGCCAAAGCCATCGAGCGTTACCAACACTGTGGCGCCGACTTGTATGACATCAGCAACTATCCTTTGAACACCAACTACGTCAACACCGTTGGGGGCTACGCCTCCGAAGTGTTCGGCGAGTCGCGATGGCTCAACGCCGTGGGTGTCACCGCTACGCAGGAAAATGCCATGCTGATCGAACAACTGCCGTTTGTGGCGAAGGTGCAGGAGATGGTTTCCAATGGCACACTGGCAACAGTGGATTGCCACGTCGCTCCGCAAAGCTCCGCTCCTCGCAATGACAACTATCGCACCCTCTTAATCCCGCATTCCGAATTCCGCATTCCGAATTCCTCCCCTACTGACATCCTCACCGACCAGCTGAAACGTTTCGGCGGACAGTACTTCATCGACAAGGGCATCGACGGCAAGGGGCTACGCGTCTGCGTCATGGATGGCGGCTTCCCGGGTGTGGACACCCACAACGCTTTCAAGCATCTTCGTGACAACCACCAGATCCTGAAGACCTATAACTTCCCGAACAAAAAAGAAGACGTCTATGGCTGGAGCAGCCATGGCACCATGGTGTTGAGTTGTATCGCTGGCATCAACGAGAAAGGCCAGAAGATGGGACTCGCCACAGGCGCCGAGTTCCTGCTGGCCCGTACCGAGATCGACCCTGAACCCTTCAAAGAAGAGGTGTGGTGGGCTCAAGGTGCCGAGTGGGCCGACAAGAACGGCGCCGACATCATCAACAGTTCCTTGGGCTATGGCAAGGACCGCCACTGGACCAAGGACATGGACGGCACTTCCTACGTGGCCAAAGCCGCCAACAAAGCCGTCGAAAAGGGCATCCTGATCTGCAACTCCGCCGGTAACGAAGGCAGCGACAAAAACTGGATGACCATCATCACTCCCGCCGATGCGGAAAATGTGCTCTGCGTAGGCGGCATCGATGCCAATCTGGAGAATTATCGTCACATCTCTTTCAGCTCCTACGGCCCATCGGCCGACAAACGCAGGAAGCCCAATGTGGTGGCTTTCGGTGAGGCTTCTGTCGCCAACCCCAAAGGAGGCATCACTACGGCTGCCGGCACCTCCTTCTCCAGCCCCCTGACCGCCGGCTTCTGCGCCTGCGCTTGGCAGACCAAACGCAACCTCACCGCACTTCAGATGAAAGCTGAAATCGAGAAATCCGCCGACCTCTACCCCTACTTCGATTACGCCTACGGTTACGGCGTGCCTCAAGCCGCCTACTTCACGGGCGACCTGAAACCTGCCGAGCGCTCCTTCAACATCGTTCAAGAAAAGGACGGGGTACGCATCACCGTCGCCAACCCTGTTGAGAACAAGGACATGTTCATCAGCGTGGAAGGCGCCGACGGCGTTCTCTTAGGCTACTACAAAACCCATCCCGGAACAGACGATCTCCTCCTGAAGAACAAGGAACTCGGCGAAGGCAAAAAGTTAAACGTCAGCTATAACGGTTTCTATGACTCCTGCCCCATCCACGGCATGGGCGGCGACATCAAGCTGAAAGCCAACAGCAATTATCGTCTGGCTGGCAATGACGGCACCTTCCAAAAAACGGCCCCCGAAGGCTGGCAAGAGACCGTTTATTTCCAATTTGACTACAATCTCGGCACAAACGTATGGAACGGATTCAGCCGCCATTTTGCCTATGGCCGACGCCATTTCTACGGCAAGACCTATAAGTTCGGTTTTGGATGGGGAATCGACCTCAACCGATTCACCGCCAAGAACAGCTTGGGTATCAGCGATCGCAAGACCACGATGCGCCAAGCTCAGTTCCATGGTGAGTTGCTCCAACGCATCGTCATGCGTCGCCTCGGCTTCAACTGGGATCTGGGCGCCTACGGAGGCGTCAACCTCACCCGTCGCGTTTATACCGAGGATGAAATGAAATTTGCCGTTCCCGACCCCACATGGAACTATGACGATGAGGTCACCAGCCATTACACGGGCTGCAAAGCCATGAACCGCTTCGAATACGGTGCCACCACAAGGATCAGCTACACCTTCATGAATGCGATCAACCTGGGTATTTACGCCAGATACCGTCTCTCCGACATCATCACCAAGCAAGATATCCTCATCGGAAGTCCCAACAACCAGCCTTCACCTTGGAGCTTCGGCATCGAGTTGGAGATCATGCCATAAAGTTGATGATCTCAAGCATCTGTGCAGGAGAGACCACCCTATACGTTCTCGGGAAATGCCGCAAGTTCCCTGTAACTAGAAAAGCGTCGTCTTTAGAAATGGCCACTTCATAAAAGACCGCATCTTCTTCGTCTAAAAAGAGTTCGTTAGAAGCTGTTCTGTCTATACAAAGACCGGATCTTACCAATTCCAACACGGTCTGTATGTCCGCTTCATCAAAACCAAATTTAGGTCGATGAAGCACCTCTTTATATTCAGCTAGAATCTCCTCGTTATACAACAATATGACATCACCATCAACAACATAATCCAATAAGACAACCGTCGGTGAATCAAACCGTTTTGACAATAATGCCGACACCAACACATTGGTGTCAAACACCGCATAAACTGCCTTCTTCATTGTTATGCTTTCCGAGACAGCCTAACTTGACGAATCTCTTCGTTGATTTCCTCAAGGCTAAGTTCCGAATTACCATTCAGCTCACTTTGCTGACGCATTGCGTCAATGGCTTTTTGCGCCTTTTTGGAAGCCCTCCGCTTTACTACATAAACCCCTTCCGAATTGCGAATCAATTCTTCAAGCGCTTTTGCGAAATCGCTTCCGGGTTCATAGCTGAGGGTAATCGTTTCCATACCGAATTGCATTGTCATTGGATGGGCAAAAGTAACCAGATTTTCACTATGTTGCATCATCATTTTCAACTTTTTTTAAAACTACCGCTGCAAAGATAGCAAAAATATATTATAATAATCATCATTTCTAATTAATTTAATTCAAATATAAAATAATCTTTGAAAAACAGACAAAATACCAAGTTTTTTACTAACTTTGCGCTTACCTATTTATTAAACGACTCAAAAAAAATGAAAGTTCAAGAATTAGTTGACAAACTCGGACTGAAAGTCCTCTCCGGCGCCAACGGCATGGACCGTGAAATCGACGGCTGCTATATATCGGACCTGCTCAGCGACGTAATGGGCAACGCCATGGAAGGCAACATCTGGATCACCCTCCAGACGCACAAAAACGTGATGGCCGTGGCCTCCCTCAAAGAGATGTCATGCATCATCCTAGTGAAAAACCTCGTCCCCAATGACGAGACCATCGAACAAAGCAACGACGAAGACCTGCCTATCCTGCAAACCAACCTTCCCACCTACGAAATCGCCGGATTGGTTTATAACCTTTTAAATAGTTAGGAGTTAGGAGTGAGGAGTGAGGAGTAGCTTTGATCCGAAGGCTCACTCCTCACTCCTCACTCCTCACTCCTAACTCCTAACTCCTCACTCCCCACTCCCCATGGACCTCCACGCATATAGAGCCGACCTCCACATGCACACGGTACTCTCGCCGTGCGGTGACCTCTATATGAGTCCCTCGGCCATCGTGGAGCAAGCCAAAAAGCTCCATCTTGACGTGATCGCCATCTGCGACCACAACACCACCCGACAGGTGAAGGTGACCCAAAAGATTGGCCGAGAAAACGACATCCTTGTCATCGGCGGCGTGGAAATCACTACCCAAGAGGAAGCCCATGCCCTCGCCTACTTCGAGACTGATGAACAGCTCGACAAGTTCCAAGAATTCCTTGACGAGCATCTCCCCCACATCCCGTTGGACGAAGAGAAGTTCGGCTACCAACTTATCGTGGATGAGAACGAAGAGGTGGTCGGCGAGGAAGAATGGCTTCTGTGGTCGGCACTGGACGCGGATTTGGACCAACTCTATGACGTGGTGCATGAAATCGGCGGGTTGTTCGTTCCTGCACACGTGAACAAGCCAGCAAGCAGTCTCACCAGCCAGTTAGGCTTCGTGCCACCCGACATCAAGGCCGATGCCCTTGAGATCTCGAAACACGTCAAGAAAGAAGACTTCCTGAAAAGATTCGCCTACTTGAAGAAATTCAACTTCACCAAAAGCAGCGACGCCCACTTCCTCCATATCATCGGAGAAGTTCACTGTGTGCTGCACATGTATGACAAGACGTTCGATGAGTTCCGCAAGACCCTTCATGGCGAAGACGGGCGCTACATCGACACTGAACCCAACGAAAAACTGCAACTCCTTTATGGATAGAATATTATGAAAGAATTAGCCATGCACGTATATGACCTGATGGAAAACTCAACCGCGGCCAACTCGACCTTGGTGGAGCTCACCATAAAGGACAGCCTCAAAGACAACATCTATGCCTTCACCATCAAGGACAATGGCAAAGGCATGACCCCCGAGTTCCTAGCCAAGGTGACCGACCCATGGACCACCTCAAGAACCACCAGAAAAGTGGGACTGGGGCTGCCGCTCATCAAGATGAACACCGAGAATATGGGCGGCGGCATGAACATCGAGAGCGAGGTTGGGAAAGGCACCGTGCTCAACTTCTGGTTCCAGCACGACCACATCGACCGTCCCCCCATGGGCGACCTGGCGGGATCCCTGGTGATGCTGTTCTCCGCCCATCAGGATATCCATTTCATCTACACCCACATCACCGATGAAGGAGAGTTCGTCTTCGACACCGACGAAGTCAAAGAAGCCCTCGACGGCATGCCGATGAACGATGTGCATATCATGAAGTATCTCAAGGAGATGATCCAGGAGAATTTGAAGGAGATTCATTATAATGATTAAGAAGACAGAAGACAGAAGTAAGAAGACAGAAGTAAGAAGTTAGAATAACAATTAAAAAAGCATAAAATGACACTCAAAGAAATTGCCGATTTGCTGGAGGCCAAGGTCCTCTGCGGACACGACCGCTTGAACGAAGAACATGAGACGGCCTTCGCCTCCGACCTGATGAGCGACGTGCTCACCTTGGGCGACTACAACCCTGTGATCCTCACCGGATTGTGCAACATGCAAACCATCCGCACCTGCGAGATGGGCAACTTGGACATCATCGTCCTTGTGCGCCGCAAGAAAGCCTCCGAGGAGATGATCGAAGAGGCTGAGGACGAGGGCATGGTTGTCATGGAATGTGACTTCTCCATGTTCAAGGCCTGCGGATTGCTCTTCAAAGCGGGCATGTTGCCCATCTTCTAATTGTGTAACCAAAACAGAACGCCATGCATCTCGAATACCAAGTTTTTGAAGCGGACTTTGTGAACGCCGGAGCCGCATCGAGCGCGATCAAGAAGACCTTGAAGCAGCTCAACGTGAACCCCCAGATCGTGAAACGGGTCGTCGTTGCCCTCTACGAAGCCGAAGTCAACGCTATCGCCCACGCCTACGGCGGAATGATCTATGCCGACATCGAAGCCGACAGGATCATCGTCAAGGTGGTCGATAAAGGTCCCGGCATCCCCGACATTGAATGGGCCATGAAAGAAGGCAACTCCACCGCCTCCCCTGAAGTCCGCAACATGGGATTCGGCGCCGGCATGGGTCTGCCCAACATTCAGAAGAACGTCGATCGCCTCGACGTGCAGTCCACCGTCGGCGTTGGCACCACCGTCGAGATGGAGGTCCGCGTTGTGTAAACGGAAAACGGAAAACTGATAACCTATCACTGAAAACTGAACAACTATGGAGAAGGTCCCATTTTTTCACGCGCTGACCATTGACCAGGAGACATGCATCGGCTGCTCCCACTGCATGAAAAGCTGCCCCACGGAGGCGCTCAGAGTGCGCAATGGCAAAGCCGTACTGCAGCCCGATCGCTGCATCGACTGTGGCAACTGCTTCAAGGTCTGCCCCACCAAGTCCATCTATGTCAAACAGGACGACTTCGACGACATCTTCGACTACGCTTGCCGCGTGGCCTTGGTGCCGTCCGTTTTCATGGGACAATTCCCCAACGACATCACCGTGTCAAGGATCTACCAGATCCTGAAAGAGATCGGGTTCACCTATATCATAGAGACCGAAGCCACGGTGCCCATCTATACCGAGGCGAAAAACCTTTACGCCGCGGAACACCCCGACATCCGGCCACTCATCTCCACCTACTGCCCCGCCATCGTACGCCTCATCCAAGTGAAGTTCCCTGGACTGGTCGATAACCTCATCCCCATCAAGGCACCCATCGACTTGACGGCCATGTATATCCGCCGCAAGCTTGAGAAAGAAGACTGGAACCCGGAAGACATCGGCATCTTCTACATCACCCCATGCGCCGCCAAAATCGCCGCCGTAAAGACCCCTGTCGGCGAAGACAAATCCTTGGTTGACGGCGTCATCAACATGGATTCCCTTTACAACCGCGTCTTCAAGCGCATCAAAGAGCAAGGACACGGCTTCAAGGAACAGAAACTCCCCGTCTCGCAACTCTCCGCCGACGGCGTGCTGACCGCGCTCACCAATGGCGAGCGTCGTCTCTCCAATGCCAAACACTCCTACTCCATCGATGAGATCCATAATGTCATAGAATTCCTCGAAAAAGTGGAAAACGACGAGGTGGAGAACGTAGATTTCCTGGAACTACGCGCCTGCGACCAAAGCTGCCCTGGCGGTATCCTCACCTGCGACAACCGTTTCATGATGTGCGAACGCATCTTCGCCCGTGCCCGTAAGATCGCGGAACGCGAGCGCAACGGTGAACAGACCAAAGACCATGAGATCGAAGCGGAACGCAACTTCCTGGCACGTAATGTAAAAGTGGGAGCCATCAAGCCACGTTCCATGCTTGTCCTTGACGAGGACATCACCCAAGCCTTGGAGAAGATGCAACGCATCAACCAACTCCGCGCCAAGCTACCCCAGAAAGACTGCGGCGTGTGCGGTGCACCCACCTGCGACGCTCTCGCTCACGACGTCGTCATGGGCGAAGCTAAAATCACCGACTGTATCTTCATGAAACAAGAGCCAACCCCACTCTAAACTCTCAACTCTCAACTCTCAACTCTAAACTCTCTTCTTCCTCCTCGCCTCGCGTCGGGCGATCCTTATTTCCTCCCTCTTGGCATATACGTTCAGTGTGTAAACGGCCACGGCACCAATAATGGCCATCAGCACTGCAATGAAAAACTCGCCGTTGACCTGAGGGAGATGGAACACGTAGTCTAGCATGTCCTCTGAAGGTTCCTTCCATGGATACACCACCGGGAGGCTGCCCAGCATAAAACCTGAAAGCGCCGAGAGCGTCTCGTTGCGGAAGTCCTTCATCAACCAAGAAAGCAGGTAGGAGAAGCTGACGATACTCACGATGGAACCTAAAAAGAACGGGAGTAGTATCCGGAAACCGAACATGAAGGTCGAAGCCTTGGTCATCGCAGGAATGGCCTGAGTGACAATCAACTCGTAATTGCCCATCAAGAGCATCAGGTGAGATCCAGAGATGCCAGGGACCACCATGCCTGTAGCCCCGACAATACCGCAGATGAACAGGTACCAAAAACCATCGTTGGACTCTGGATTCAAATGGATGGACAACAAGAAGGAAACCACAAAACCAATCAACAGGATGATGACGTTCTTGATCGTAACCTTCTTGATACTTTTCATCACATGGATGACCGACGCGATGATCAGTCCGATGAAGAAAGCCCAGACAAAAACCTCATACGATTTGAGCGCGCGTTTCAGGAAAATGGCAGTGAGCACCATGCCCACAATCACCCCTGCCATGATGGTGATGAAAAACCGGAAATCCGTCCTACGGCCGAATTCCGAGAACTCACCTTTGAAAAGATACTTGAAGTTCTTGTGGTTCAGTGACTTGATGGAATTGATAAAGCGTTCAAAGATGCCCAGCACCAACGCAATGGTACCTCCAGAAACCGGCACCACATTGACGGCCCCCACCAAGAATCCCTTGAAAAAATCCTTAAAACGTGTCCAAAGACTCATTTCCATTCACTGCTCCGTCAGATTAACGTCAAAAGCCATGTTTTATTTTATGATTTCAGCGTAACAATCAAAAAAGTCGGCTTGGGTAATCTTCACCTGATAAAACGAACCGATCTGCAGCGCTTCATCCGCGGGAATCAAGATCTCGTCATCCACCTCCGGAGAGTCATATTGCGAGCGTCCCACATAATAATCCCCTTCCAAACGGTCAATGAGCACCTTCTCCGTCTTTCCAACACGCAAACCATTGATTTCCAATGAAATATTTTGTTGAATCTCCATCAGTGCATCCACCCGTTCCTGTTTCACTTCATCCGGCACATCATCGGGTAACTCGTACGCTGGCGTACCTTCTTCCGGGGAGAAAGCGAAGACCCCTGCCCGCTCAAAACGCATCTCCTTCACAAACTGGCACAGCTCCTCGAAATCGGATTCCGTCTCTCCCGGAAAGCCCACGATGAAGGTAGTGCGGAATGCGATATCGGGCACATGTTTGCGGACGTTTTTCACGAAGCCTATGGTCTGCTCGCGATCCACGCCACGGCGCATGTCCTTCAGAATGTGCGTACTGATATGCTGCAAGGGCAAGTCGATGTAATGGCAAATCTTGGGATTCTCGCGCATCAGGTCAAGCAAAGCGTCGGGGAAACCCAGAGGATAGCCATAATGCAGACGGATCCATTCAAACCCTTCAATGTCGCACAAGGCTTTCACCAATTCCACGATATGCGACTTACCATCCAGATCGTGACCGTAGTAAGTCAGATCCTGTGCGATAAGGATCAATTCCTTCACGCCCTGTTTGGCCAGTTGACGGGCTTCTTCCAACAGGTGCTCCATCGGCACTGAGACGTGCGGGCCACGGATCAACGGGATGGCACAGAAAGCGCAGCGCCGGTTGCAGCCTTCCGAGATCTTCAGATAGGCATAGTGATTGGGGGTAGAAAGCACACGGCGGCTGCAATACAGCGGCTGAGGTGCTTCCTTGAGGATGTCGGCGGCAATCAAGTTGACGCTTTCCACACCGTAGAAACCATCCACCTCATGGATTTCCTCTTGCAGCTCTTTTTTGAACCGTTGTGAGAGGCATCCCGTCACATAAAGTTTCTTGATTTTGCCTTGCTTGCGCAGTTCAGCATATTCCAGGATGGTATCCACCGACTCTTCTTGTGCGTCACCGATAAATCCGCAGGTGTTGATGACAACCACCTCTGACATCCTTTCGGAATCGTGAAGGATGCGATAGCGATGCTCCAATAGAGCCGCCAGGTGCTCCGAATCCACTTTGTTCTTGGAGCAGCCGAGGGTGACGATATTTAAAGATGGTATTTTAGTCAAGAATTAGAGAATTAGAGATTTTTATGTTGACGCTTAAGAATTATCCGAATTGGAGCGAAAAACGCTTGCGTTTTTCATTACTCTAATTCTCTAATTCTTGATAAAACTTTACTCGAACAGTGAATCCACGAATGCCTTCCTGTCGAACACCTGGAGGTGGTCGATGCCTTCGCCGACGCCGATATATTTTACAGGGATCTTGAACTGGTCGGAGATGCCGATGACCACGCCGCCTTTGGCTGTGCCGTCGAGTTTGGTCAAAGCCAGGGCGTTGACTTCAGTGGCGGCGGTAAACTGCTTGGCTTGTTCAATGGCGTTCTGTCCCGTAGAGGCGTCAAGCACCAGAAGCACCTCATGAGGAGCATCGGGGACGACCTTTTGCATCACCTGCTTGATTTTGGTAAGCTCTCGCATCAAGTTCACCTTGTTATGGAGACGTCCAGCGGTATCGATCAGCACCACGTCAGCATCCTGTGCCACGGCTGACTTCACCGTGTCAAAAGCCACGGAAGCCGGGTCGGCGCCCATGCCCTGTTGCACGATGGGGACGTCCACCCTTTCGGCCCAGATCTTGAGTTGCTCCACAGCAGCGGCACGGAAGGTGTCGGAAGCGCCGAGCACGACCTTCTTGCCCGCCTTCTTGAAATTATGGGCCAACTTGCCGATGGTAGTGGTCTTGCCCACGCCGTTGACGCCTACAACCATGATCACGTAGGGTTTCTTCCCCACGATATCGAAGGTCGTGCCGTCACCCGACTGGTTCTCTTGGAGCAGCGCCATGATTTCCTCTTTAAGGATGCTGTTCAACTCATCGGTGCCGACATATTTGTCGCGGGCCACACGGTTCTCGATACGTTCAATGATCTTCAACGTGGTTTCCACACCCACGTCGGAGGTGATCAGGATCTCCTCCAGTTGGTCCAGGACCTCGTCATCGACTTTCGATTTGCCGGCGATGGCATGGGTAATACGACTGAAGACGCTGGTCTTGGTCTTCTCCAGACCTTTGTCAAGGTCTTCCTTTTGTTCTTTCTTTTTGGTTAAAAACGAGAATAAGCCCATAACTTCACTTTATAACACGAAAAAATAGCTCTCCCAAGCGTTATGGAAAAGCTATTGTATTGGTTGTTAAGAAACGCAAATTATCTTTTGGCGAGAAATTCCTGAACTTTTTCAACAGGAACGATGGTCTCCTCAAAATAATAGGCGCCAGTCTTCTCAGAACGCTTCATTCTGATGACCTTGCTGTATTCTTTACCCAGGGTACGAAGGGTAGCAACTACTTTCTTTGCCATAACTCTTAATTATTTGATCTCCTTGTGGAGGGTCATTCTTTTCAAAATAGGGTTATACTTCATCAACTCCAGACGGTCGGGAGTGTTCTTCTTGTTCTTGTAGGTAAAGTAACGAGAAGTGCCCGGCATGCCGCTGGCCTTATGCTCTGTGCACTCGAGGATTACCTTGATACGTGCGTCTTTCTGTTTCTTTGACATATCTTATCTTCCTTTCAAATTTTCGGACTGCAAAATTAGAACATTTTTTTGAATTGGCAAGGGATAATCTCAAAATTTTTCGGTTAACGGCGAATTTTGCGAATAATTGGTTAACGGCGAATTTTACGAATTATTAGTTTTTCGTTTAATTCGTTTAATTCGCCGTTCCTATTAATTCGCCGTTCCTATCATTTCGCCGTTCCTATTATTTCGCCGTTCAGCCGACGATCACTTTATTGACGATCTCCAGGATCTCTGCCTCTTGCTTTAAGGCGGCAGCTTCAATCTCGGCAGCTTCTTTCAGGATCTGGGCTTTGAATTCCTCATCCTTCAAAGATGCAGCGTTGATCTTCACGTTCAGGTGCGCACCCATGACGGCGGAACGAGCGCACAAAGCACCCACGCCGGCGTCGGTGACAGAGTTCGGGTTACCGGTCTCGGCCATGGCGCGGACGACCTCGAAAGCCTTAAAGGCGACCTTCATCGTACGGAAAGGAACCTGAGTGGCATACTTGGTGGCCTCTTGGATGGCAGCACTACGGGCAGCCTTCTCCTCGTCGGTCTTCTTCGGCAAACCGAAAGCATCCATGATCTTATTGAATGCATTGGTGTCTTCATCAACGAGTTCCAGCAATTCGTCCTTGATGGCCTGACCCTTAACGGCCCAGTTGGAGAACTCGTCCCAGCGCTCGTCCCAACCCGGCTTGTGCGAAGAGAGGTTGGCCACCATCGTTGCCAGAGAGGCACCCAGGGCGCCCATGTAGGCCGAGATGGAGCCACCACCCGGGGCAGGGCTTTCAGAAGCGGTCTCGTTGGCAAAGCCTGTGCAGGTCATGTCCACAAGTTTCTTCTGGCTATGGTCTTCAATGAGGTATTCGATAACCTTTTCCTTCGGGTTGAAGGGTTTCAGGTCGTCGAGACCCATGGACTTGACAGCAATCTTCATGATCTCCTCCTCGCTCACACCGAGGCTGCGCTGTTGCTTGGCCAGGTAGAACTTGCCAGCGTCCATCAGCACCTTCTTGGGGATGAGGCCGACAATCTCGCAACCGGTGACCCGCACGCCACGGGCCGCAGCTTTGGCGCAGACCTCCTCGAAGCATACATGGACGGGCGAAACGCTGATGTTGGTGATGTTCATCGACACCTGAGCGATACCGTAGTCCTCAATGAACCAACCGATGGCCTTGGTGGCTTTCAGCGTTCCGGGAATCATGATCGGTTTGCCGTTTTCGTCCTTCATCGGCTTGCCAGTCACCTTGCCGCCTTCACGCATCGGGCGACCCTTCTCGCGCACGTCGAAGGCAATGGCGTTGGCGCGACGCGTCGAAGTGGTGTTGAGGTTGTAGTTGATGGCCACAAGGAAGTCACGGGCACCCACTTGAGTAGCACCCGTGTGGGCCACGTGTTCGTTCCATTCGTTGGGGCCGAAGTCGGGTTTCCACTGTTCCGTGCCGAGGCGTGAGGCCAAAGACTCGTACTCACCGGTACGGCAGTAAGCGAGGTTGCGGCGCTCCTTGATGTAAGCGGCCTCTTCGTAGCAGTAGATCGGGATGTTGAGCTCGTCGCCGAGGCGTTTGCCCAGCTTATGGGCATACTCGACCACCTCTTCCATGGTGATGTTACTCACAGGGATGAGGGGGCACACATCGGTGGCACCTTGGCGCGGGTGGGCACCGTGATGTTGGCTCATGTCGATGAGTTCGGCAGCTTTCTTCACCACACGGTAAGCGGCTTCGCACACAGGCTCGGGCTCACCCACAAAGGTGATGACGGTGCGGTTGGTGGTCATACCGGGATCCACGTCCAGCAGCTTCACGCCTTCCACTTTCTCGATTTCAGCAGTAACTTGATCAATGATGTTTTTATCGCGGCCTTCGCTGATATTCGGCACGCATTCGATAAGTTGTTTCATGGTCGATTATTTCAAGATTTCAAGATTTCAAGATTCGTTTAATTCGTAAATTCGCCGTTTAAAAGCGGCCGCAAAGGTACGGCTTTTTTCGACATGAAGCACCAATCAGAAGAATATTGGATCCTCCTCCATCAGGGGATCCTCCTCCATGCCTGCCTCCTTGTCGCGCAAGACTACCGTGGCCAAACGGTTGACCTTTTCGCCAGCGACGAAGGACAAACCGAATTGGAAATTCAGCTGTGTCCTGTTGACGGGATTGAAGAAGCCAAACAAGTTGTTGGTGGCGAGATAAAGCACTAAGCCTCCCACATTGGCAGAGGCGCCGATGCCGATGTTGTCATAACTGCCACCCATCATGGTATAGGTGCCAATCACATCGTACTTCTTGTTGAAATTACCCGAATAGGCCAAGGTCAAGGCAGGACGCACACCGATACCAGTGGCGTAGGTCGTGAGTTGGGCAGAGAACCGGTGTTCCGGCGTCAGGTCATAGTAACCACGCACCATCGTTGAGGTGTTCAACCCCGTGGAATACCGTTCAGTTTGCTCCACAGAGTAATCCAAATAATCCGGCAAGGTATTCGTCAGGTTGCTAAAGTAATTGGGGTCGTCCATCATGTGGTTCATCTGCTCCGTCGTGAGGCCGGAAAACACGAAAGCACCGTCTTGATAGAACGGACCGGCGTCATTCAAGCCAGCCTGTAACTGGATGGGATTGGTCTTCCATGAGATGAATCCCAAGTCGTTGATGGCTGCCGCAACACCAAATTGGTCGTTGATCCGGTATTCTCCACCGAGATCGATACCCAGTCCGAAGTTCTTGAACATGCCAAACAGATTGAAGTCACCCGTTTTAAATTTGCCATCGACCATGGCTATTTCAATAGGCAAGGCAGCCCTGACATCAGCATCGGCCAACAGGCTCAACGCGTAGGTCTCCGGATCGGTGAATAGCTTGATGTTGACATTCTTGGTTTTCAGATCGGCCAATCCCGCAAGATATTTCAAACGGGTGCCGATACTCAGTTTCTCCGTCAGGTTCATCTGATACCCGAAATCGAACTCCATATACCCTCTCACGGCCAAACCCAGATCAATATCGGCAGGATTGTTCTCCCCAAGATAGGCCGCATTGCCCTTGGCAAGCAGGCTGACCAGATCTTTGGAATAACGGAAAGTCTCCATCACACGGACACGGTGGGTGTAGGTGAAGAAGCCGTGTTTCGTACGACGGCCGCTGTTGAAGACATCCAGGGAGATATTGGCATTCAGATAGTTCTTGTCCCTGAGACTGGCGAGACCCTTGTCCAAATTGACCTGCACAGGCTTTCCTGCATCGTTGAAGGTGAAGAACCGGTCGTACTTCAACCCCACATTCTGCACATTGACATTGATGCCTCCAAGGGCAAAATCGAAAAACCCGAACTCATTCGTATGGAAAGCGGGATTGGCAAACATGGACCGTGGATTGTTCACCATGAAATCCACTGGGGAGATGTATTGTGACATGGCCGAAGGCAATCCTATCGCCATCAATGCCATTATTGCTATGATTCTGAATCGTTTCATGATACTGTTCCTCCTATATTAAAAATCCACTGCTCCTCCATACTCCACTTCTGCCTTGACAACCATACCCAAGGCATTAGTATTCACATTCAATTGTACGTCATGGCCGTCCGTAGTGATGCCCAGCTTCATGATCAGTTTGTCAGAAGCCAAGAAATCGCCCAAGTTCTCATGGTTAACGGCCACGATTGTCTCTGACTTTTCCGAGTTGTTGCCGTAGGCACCTGAAAGTACATGTCCGTTACTCATGATTTCGGTCATCTTTCCAGTGCCAGAGTTATAGGCAAAAAGCTGGGCTCCAATACTGAACGGAAGTCTTGACTCAAAATCGATAAGCAGACGCACCTCATTGATAAGTTCAGGAGCCGTGAAGCTTGAAACGCTAAGATCCAAAGTGTCAACATACGTCACGGCATCGACATTGAATTTGAAAGGCCAGGCAGCGTTCACTTTCAAGCTGATACTGGAAGTGTCGCTGATGGTGACCAGATTGGTGAGACCGCCTGGATTAGCCACTGCAGTACCCGCAAGATGAACACCCGTCTGCTGCGTTGACATCCTGATATTAAATGTCTGATTGAACGCATCCACGTATCCCGCAGTACCGCTGGTGACGTCGAGTTCCACGGGATGTTCAAAGACCATCGCCGGAGGAAGGTTCCCGCCGTAAAACATGAGTGTGTCAATGGTCACCAAGGCGTTCAGGTTCTCACAAGTGTTTTTCTGTTGGATTTGGATCGAGGCATCAAGCAGACTCAGAGCACCTTGGACATTGCCCAAATCCAGATTGAATAGGGAATCGAATTCAATAGGAAAATCATACGAATCTATGTAACCGGAGAGGTACTCGATGTCGAGATCCCGGATGCCCACATCCGTATTCACATAGTATTCCTCAGCATCGATACCCGAAAGCCAATAGTGAATCTTAAAGTTGAAATTCAGCGCGTAGGAATCCAAGTGGACGATGGCACCCGTAAGGTCCATGGTGGCCGAACCCAGGACATCGATCAATGCATTCAGTGTGTCCCCGTTGGGGAAACTGATGTTGGGAGAGGTAACAATGATAGAGTCGATCTGTCCCAGATTGCTCTCAATATGGAACAGCAAGGTTCCCGTCCTGAGCTTCAGCGACTCCAGATGCGCACTGTCGGCACCCAACTCCACCACATGGGAAAACAAAATGGTCGTATCGATGTAAACCGGTTCACTCTGATACGGATTATCAAAGGAGAAGGTGAATGGCACTTCCGTATTCTGGAAACGCATGACGTCCCGCATGCTAACAACAGGATCTTGCTCGAAATCGAATTTAAGTTTGATATTCCCATTGGGATCAATGTCGATAAACTCGTTATCGTTGAGTTGGGACATCAACCTGGAAAGGGTGACGTTCACAGAGGCAATCGGTAGTTTCCATTCTCCCGAGCCCTCTGCCGAGTTCAATTCGCTGAAATCGAAGCGGTTTTTGTTGCAGGAAAGCGTTGTTACGAACAGTAAAGCCAGCACGCCTCCTAGTAGTAAAAGTCGTTTCATAGTCACATTATTTAATTCATACAAATTTTCCGTTCAAGATCATCTTCGCCACCTTATTGGTGCCATAATAATAAGGAATGAACTCCAGTTGGGTCATGGGTTCCGTGACAATAAGGTTGGCGGTCTTTCCTTTGGTGATGCTTCCGAGTTCGTCGCTGACGCCCATGGCGTAGGCCGTGTTGAGGGTGGTTGCATTCAAGGCCTCCTCAGGAGTCAGTCGGTAGCGGATGCAGGCCATGGACATCACGAGTTGCATGTTGCCGGAGGGCGAAGTGCCAGGGTTGAAATCGGAAGCCATGGCTACAGGGAGCCCTGCCTCAATCATCTGGCGTGCCGGCGACAAAGGCAGGTTCAGGAAAAAGGCACATCCGGGAAGGACAGTCGGCATGGTCTCGGTGTCTTTCAGGCACTCGATCTCCTCCTGACCGATCTGTTCCAAATGATCCACAGAGATGGCGCCGTACTTCACGCCCACCTGGACACCCCCGGAGATAGCCATCTCATTGGCGTGGATCTTGGGTCGCATCCCATATTTGATTCCCGCCATAAGGATCCGTTCCGTATCCTCGCAGGTAAAGAAACCCTTGTCGCAAAACACATCGATGAAGTCGGCCAGATCCTCCGCAGCGACCAAAGGAATCATCTCGTTGATCACCAGATCCACATAATCCTCCTGATGGCCACGGTACTCCATCGGGATACCATGGGCTCCAAGGAAATTCGACTTGATGGTCAAAGGCGAGTTCTCCTTCAACCTACGGATCACCCGGAGCAGCTTGAGTTCACTCTCTGTGGTCAAGCCGTAGCCACTCTTGATCTCGATGGCACCGGTTCCCATGCGCATCACTTCTTCGAGTCGCAGCCAAGCCATGTCGTACAGCTCGTCTTCCGAAGCCGCTGCCGTGGCCTTTGCCGAATTGAGGATACCCCCTCCCCGCTTGGCAATCTCTTCATAACTCAAGCCGCGAATCTTATCCACAAACTCCATCTCACGGGAATTGGCATAGACCAAATGGGTGTGGGAATCGCAAAAAGCAGGCATCACCACACTGCCGCTAAGGTCGTAAACGCTGTGGTTTTCCTCCAGGTATTTCCGACACTCGGGCGAGTCCATTGACCCATAATCGACAATCTTTTTTCCCCTGGTCAATAAAAATGCGTTTTTGATTCTGCCTGTAACGGCCATCTCGGCACCTTTCTTCATCAGAAGTCCATCTTCCTGGATGCCGACCAATTCTTTAATATTTACTAAAAGCATACTAATAATCTGAATGCACAAAATTAAAAAATATTTTTATCTTTGCACACCATATATATTAATTAATCAAGATGCGTAAATGTTTTTTATTGGCTCTTGCCTGCCTCACCCTCGGCATCTACGGCAATGCGCAGACCAAAGCCACTGCAACGAAAGTCAAACAGCTCACTTACAGCGAGTTTCTAAAGAATATATGGGATTTTGAGAAAAACCCGAACACCTTTGTTTACAAAGGCAAAGCAGCTGCCATCGTAGATTTCTATGCCGACTGGTGCGGTCCCTGCCGCAAGGTAGCCCCCATCATGGAGAAATTGGCCCTGGAATATGATGGAAAACTCGTCGTTTATAAAGTGAATGTCGATCAAGAAAAGGAACTTGCCTCCGCCTTCCAAATCAGAAGCATCCCCACCGTGCTCTTCATCCCCAAGGACGGACAACCCATGCTGCAAGTGGGTGCAATGACGGAAGCACAATTCAGGGATGTCATCACAAAGCATCTTGTTAAATAACCGGGTATCTTGGCAGTTTTTTGCACCGCATATTTCCCCTGCATCAGCTATATGGCTCGTTTTCTCGCAGAAGACCAGCCATTGATAGAGGTATGCGAGACCTACCATAAGCAGACCTACCGTAACCGTTGCCGTGTCATGACAGCCAACGGTGTGGAAAACCTTAGTGTGCCCGTGATAAAGGTCAACGGCAACCACACCATGACGAAAGATGTCATGGTCAGCTACAAGGAACATTGGCAGCAGATCCATAGGAGATGTTTGGAATCAGCCTACAAAGCCGCCCCTTACTTCGAACACTATTATGACTTCATCAAGCCCTTATTCGAGACCCGGTTCGAACGACTCATTGACTTGAACGACGCAGCCCTTCAGGCGGTATTTAAGATGCTGAAGGTAAAGCGGGAGATCGTCCACACTACAGATTACATCAAGACGGTGGAAAACGATTTTAGGGATAGCTTCAGCCCCAAAGCCACCCCTGACCCAACACGGTTTCCATCCTATTATCAAGTATTCAGCACCAAATTCCCTTTCGCTCCCGATTTAAGCATCCTGGATTTGCTGTTCAATGAAGGTCCAAATGGGATAACTTTACTTAAGTAGTACTGGGTTACCTCCCTCTGGTCGGTGAGCCTTCGGGTTGCCAGGATGTGAACGGTAGCTGTCATTGCGAGGAGCGGAGCTTAGCGGAGCGACGTGGCAATCTAGTACTACTGGAACTGGTTTAGGGTAATACTGGATTGCCACGCTCGTTCCTCGCTCGCAATGACAGCTATCGGACACCTCTCAGCTCTCAGCTTTCACTTCTCCGGATACGCTATCCTGACGTGATAGATGCTCATCAGCTTCTTTTTGAGGACTTTCTTGATGACTGTGAAGTCGCGCATGGTGAGATCCACATTCAGGAATTGACCGTCATCCATCTGTTTCTGGATGATACTGTCCACCAAATTGCTAATCTTGCTCTCATCCGGATCCTTGAGGCTTCTGGAAGCCGCCTCCACAGAGTCGCAGATCATGAGCACCGCAGTCTCCCTGGAAAACGGAATCGGCCCATGATAGGTGAAGTCCGCAGGATCCACCTCCTCACCGGGATGTTCACGTTTCTCCATGACATAGAAATACTCTGTCCGACGGGTCCCGTGGTGGGTCCTGATGAAATCGATGATCTGTTCCGGCAGACGAGCCTTCTTCGCCATTTCGATGCCGTCGAGGACATGCGCGATGATGATCTGAGCACTCTCGACATTGGAGATATCGTTATGGGAATTATACCCACCATGCTGGTTTTCCGTAAAATAGGAAGGATTCTTCAATTTGCCGACATCATGGTACAAGGCGCCTGTTCTGGCCAGCAAGCTATCCCCTCCGATCTCATACAACACCTCGTCACAAAGATTGGCCACCTGGATGGAGTGCTGGAAGGTACCTGGAGCCATCGTGGCCAACTGTCGGAGCAAAGGCGTGTTGGTGTTGTTCAGCTCCATCAACGTCAGCGAGGTCGTCAAACCAAACAACTTCTCAAAGAGGAAAATCAACGGCAAGGAAAGCATCGTGAACAACGAGTTCAAGGCAAGCAAGCCCACCACCGCCCATGCGATGGCAGCAGAAGAGATCAAGGTGAAGGCCAGATAGACCACGAAATACACCAGGAACAACAAGAGCGAACTGATGAAATAATGACGGCGCGACTTATGGTGTGACAGGATGAAGATCACCACCATGCTAGCCACCAGTTGCATGAAGATGTATTGGAACGGATTGGGAACCGCCATGGCGATAAGCAACACCGTGAACACTTGGACCGTGAAAGCGAGCGCTGGCGTGAAGAACGTCACCACGATCATGGTGAGCATCACCACGGGCATCAGCAGAATCAACGATGGCTGCAGGCGCATGATCCAATAGGAAGGAATGACCATGATGAGCATCAGCAACAACAGCAAGATGATCTTTCCCAATTCCGAATAGACATCCTTGTTGTGCAAGGCACGCAAATACAAAGCAAGCATCACAAAGAGCAAGGTCACCAAAAAGAACTGGCTCAGCTCCACCTGTTTGGAGTCGTTTCGGGCGTACGAACTACTGGAATATTCACGTTGCAACGAGTTCAGTACGGCAAACGCATTGTCATCCACAATCTCACCTTCCGAAATGATCAGCTCGTCCTTTTGCACCATGCCGTAGGTGAGCGACACCTTCGACAAGGCCTTCTCCTGTTCCCGCTTGGTCATGTCGGCATCATACACCACATTTTGACGAAGGGTATTAAGTAACAGATTGGATATCAGGTTTTTATCAATTCCTGGATGGGATTCTTTCGTCCACTGCTCCACCGCTTCTCTCGCAGAATTCATCGAGTACATCGAGCCAAATGCCACGGTGGTGGCCGTTTTGTCCTTCACCAGGTTCACCATGGTCTCAGTCGAGAAGTCGGACAGCCCCTTGTCGTATGCCACAATCCCTCGGTTTTGGATTTGGTCGAAGAGGCTCAAGAGCATTTCGCGATTCACCTCTTTCTTCATCCCCTCACGAGGATGCCATTGGAGATCGAACGACTCCTCGAGTTTTTCACGGGACTGTCGGGTCGTCTCTTTTTCAAATTGGAAGACCGGCTTCACGGATTTCAGCACCCCCTCATTCTCCACTTTCAACATCTCAGCATCTTTGTAGATGGGGAAATCGAACGGCGCATAGTAACTCTCGTGCTGCCAAGGCTTGTATAGCTGGTACTCATAGCGGAACTTCCCCGCCCTGGGCAGCTGCCAAAAGACCAAAACGATGGCGATGACAAACATCAGCACCTTGGCGAATTCATAGTAGCGGTGGCGGAATAGATTGAAGAAATCCTTGATTTTTCCCATGTCAACAAACTTGATAAAGTGCAAAAGTATGGAAAAAAGATAAGAGATAAAAGATAAAAGATAAAAGTTGTTTTTTATTTTTGCGTATCAAAAAGAAAGATATGAACTACGGAATCTGCGACCTGTCGGTCATACCCATCAGAAAGGAAGGCAGCCACACCAGCGAGATGGTGAGCCAGCTGCTCTACAACGAAGTATATGAGGTGTTGGATGAGAAACCAGGATGGAAACTTATCCGCACAACCCTGGACCAGTATGAGGGATGGATCCAAGGCATCCAGTATCATGGTCTCGACACGGATGCCTATCATGAAATCCTAGCCAAGGAGAAATACATCGTGGATCGCCCGACATTGGCATACAAGGGACGGCTCCTTTCTATCGGCACCGTGATCAACGAACCTGCCGAGGGAACCATGATGATGTCCGGACGATTCTCCCCTGCCATGATGATCGAATTCGCCCAAAAGTTCATGGATGCTCCCTATCTTTGGGGAGGTCGCAGCATCTTTGGCATCGATTGCAGCGGTTTCGTGCAACTCTGCGCCCGTGCGGCAGGCAAACTCCTTCCTCGCGATGCTTCACGACAAATCAACGAGGGCGAACTGGTGTATTTCCTGCCCGAGATCCAGCCCGGCGACCTGGCTTTCTTCGGCAACGAGAACGGTCAGATTGTCCATGTAGGCATGATGCTTGACACCGAACGCATCCTCCATGCCTCTGGGCAGGTGCGCATCGACTACCTCGACCAAACAGGCATCTTCAACAAGGAACGGAACGAGCACACGCATCGGCTTCAAGTCATCAAAAGAATTTCTTGATTTTTAAAACTGAAATGATTACTTTTGCGGTGCCTTGGAACGGCGAAGTCTTCAAATTCTTGAACGGCGAATTTTACGAATTAATCTTTAAATCTATAAACGGCGAATTTTACGAATTAAACGAATCTTTAAATCTATAAACGGCGAATTTTACGAATTAAACGAATTTGAAATCTTTGAATCTTGAAATCTTGAAATCTTTAAATAAAACGTAATGAACAACGCACTGATTACATTTGCGAAGCCGGACAACGAGCCTGTAAAAAGCTACAAGCCAGGCAGTCCGGAGAGAATCGAACTCCAGAAAGAACTCGAAAGACAATCCAACGAAATCGTTGAAATCCCCGCCATTATCAACGGACAGGAAGTCCGCACGGGCGACATGGGCGAGGTGGTGATGCCCCACGACCACAAGCACGTCATTGCGCGCTACCATAAGGTAGGCGAAAAGGAAGTCCGCATGGCCATCG
>JAGCPJ010000075.1 GCA_017965765.1 Bacteroidales bacterium | reverse complement strand
TGTAGTCTATGTGTGCCACGTTGTTCGAGCAGAGCCCGTTGTCTTCCGTCACCCTGAACATCTCCTTGCCCTGTGCATCGACGAACACGACGCCGTTGTCGTCAACCCCGACCACCGTCCGCAGATGGCTACCGTCCGCTCTGGCGTGATGCAGAAAGCCATCTACGAAGGCAAGGCCAAGAATGAAGTCGTTTATCCCGAGGTGAGCAAGTATGTCTCGCCCGAGGCTTACGTCGTCAAGGTCCTCGACCATCATGTGGAGGCTGCCAAACACAACCTGAAAGGCTCGCCCATCGTGGTGGCCGGTGGCTATGGCATGGGCTCGAAGGAAGGCTTCGACATGCTGTTTGAACTCGCCAAGGTGCTCCACGGCGAAGTCGGTGCCTCGCGTGCCGCCGTCGATGCGGGCTTCTGCGACAGCGACCGTCAGATCGGCCAGACGGGCGTCACCGTACACCCGAAGGTATATATCGCCTGTGGCATCAGCGGCCAAATCCAGCACATCGCCGGTATGCAGGATTCCAAGATCATCATCTCGGTGAACAGCGATCCCGATGCTCCCATCAATAAGATTGCTGACTATGTCATCGTCGGCACCGTGGAAGAAGTCGTTCCCAAACTCATCAAGTATTACAAACAAAACTCGAAATAATCATGGCAAACTATTATAACGATAACCCGAACCTTGATTTCTATCTCGACCACCCGCTGATGAAGCGCATCGTCGAGCTGAAGGAACGCAATTTTGCGGATAAGGATACCTACCAAGACGCTCCCGTTGATTACGAAGACGCGATGGAGAACTATCGCCGTGTTTTAGACATTACGGGCGACATCACCGCCAACATCCTCGAACCCAACTCCGAGAGCGTGGATCTCGAAGGTCCACATTTGGAGAATGGCCGCATGATCTATGCCTCAAAAACCGTGGAAAACATTGATGCCTGCACCAAAGGCGGCCTGTGGGGCGTCTCCATGCCTCGCCGCTACGGTGGTCTCAACCTGCCCATCACGGTGTTCTCCATGCTGAGTGAGATGGTGGCCAGCGCCGATGCCGGTTTCCAGAACATCTGGTCGTTGCAGTCGTGCATCGACACCTTGTACGAATTTGGCAACGAAGAGCAACGCAAGAAATACATCCCGCGCGTTTGCGCCGGCGAGACCATGTCGATGGACCTCACCGAGCCTGATGCCGGTTCCGACCTTCAAAGCGTTATGCTGAAAGCCACTTATAGTGAAGAGGAAGGCTGCTGGCTGCTCAACGGTGTGAAGCGTTTCATCACCAATGGCGACTCCCATATTCATCTAGTGTTGGCCCGTTCTGAGGAAGGTACCAGAGACGGTCGTGGCCTGTCGATGTTCATCTACGACAAGCGCAATGGCGGTGTCACGGTGCGTCACATCGAGCATAAGTTGGGCATTCACGGCTCACCGACTTGCGAGCTGGTGTTCAAGAATGCCAAGGCAGAGCTCTGCGGTGACACCCGCATGGGTTTGATCAAATACGTCATGGCTTTGATGAACAGCGCTCGTCTCGGCATCGCCGCCCAGTCGGTGGGTCTGGGACAAGAGGCTTACAACGAGGCGTTGAAATATGCCGGAGAACGTCAGCAGTTCCACAAGAAGATCATCGAGTTCCCCGCTGTTTACGATATGCTCTCACGCATGAAGGCCAAGATCGATGCCGGTCGTTCCTTGCTTTACATGACTGCCCGTTATGTCGATGTCTATAAGTGCTTGGAGGACATCCAACGTGAGCGTCCGCTGACGCCTGAAGAGCGTGCCGAGCTGAAGAAATACTCTCGCCTGGCCGATGCCTTCACGCCCATCGCCAAGGGTATGAACTCCGAGTATGCCAACCAGAACGCTTACGACTGCATCAGCATCCATGGCGGTTCTGGCTTCATCATGGAGTACAAGTGCCAGCGCCTCTACCGCGACGCCCGTATCTTCTCCATCTATGAAGGTACCACGCAGCTGCAGGTGGTGGCCGCCATTCGTTACATCACCAATGGCACCTACCTGGGCATCATCAAGGAAATGCTCGAAAACGAAGTCTCCGAGGAGCTGAAACCTTTGCATAACACGGTGCGTACCCTCGTGGAACTCTACGAGCAGAGCATCAACTACGTGAAGGGTGCCAACAACCAGGAGGTTCAGGACTTCTTGGCTCGCCGTCTCTACGACATGACCGGTGACATCATGATGTCGTTGCTCATCTTGGACGACGCCACCCGCGCCCCGCATCTCTTCATCCGTTCGGCCAACGTCTATGTCCATGCCGCCGAGGAAGACGTCATCGGCAAGAGCGTTTACGTGAAGAACTTCATCGAGGAGGACTTGGTGAACTTCAGGGCGAAGGCGAAGGAAGTGGCGGAGTAAGCTGAGACAACATGAAAAGACTATTCATCATACTTGTCGCTGCCTTCCTGTTTTGCGGAAGCCTGCAAACGCAAGCGCAGAACGACAATATCACGCTGTATTTCAGTGCGGAGGAGATGCCCGACCTCATCAAGTGCCTGCCTCCTCCGCCGGATACGATTGGGGTTGACTTTGCCCACGACATCCTGCGTTACATGTGGGGCAAGACGCAACGTAGCGATTCGGCCCGTGCCGCCATCGCTTACCGCGATGCCGTGTGGGATTACGACTCGCTCTTTGTGGAGTTTGATGTGCCGTTTGGCCTGAAAATCTCCAAGGAGGGTACCCCTGAGATTTACAAGTACCTGGTGAACAGTCTCTCCACCATCGACCAGACACGTGTCGTTCCGAAGGCCTTCTACCATCGCAAGCGCCCGTTTGAGCGTTTCCGAGAACACATGCTTACGGTGTATGAGGAGAAGTATCTCTCGGGCGAAGGCTCCTATCCTTCGGGCCATAGCCAACGTGGCTATGCGACGGCCTTGCTGCTCTCGGAAGTCAATCCCGCCAATGCCGACACCATCATGGCACGGGGCTTCATGTACGGAGAGAGTCGCGTCATCGTGGGCGCCCACTGGCAGAGCGACGTCGATGCGAGTCGGCTCTGTGCTGCCATCGGCATGGCCAGACTGCACACCAGCCCGGCGTTCCTTGAACAACTCAATAAGGCGCAAGTCGAGTTCCAACGGTTGACGGGATTGATGTCATCCACCGACGATGCCAGTCAATTCGTGAACCTGACGGACGTTGTCCCTGATGCCATCTTGGAAATCCGTTATTACAGCACCTATAACTTTGTCGGTGCCCGTGTGGACGGCTATCTGGAACCTACGGCCTTGCTCACCCGTCAGGCTGCTGACAGCCTTCGTGCCGTAAGTGACGACTTGATGAAACAGGGCTATCGGTTGAAGATCTTCGATGCTTACCGTCCGCAATGTGCCGTTGACCATTTCGTGCGATGGGCCGCTGATGTCAACGATACGCTCATGAAGCCTTATTTCTATCCCGAGGTGCCTCGCGACAGGCTTTTCGAGTTGGGCTATATCGCCAAGAAGAGCGGTCACACCCGCGGCTCCACGGTCGATCTCACCTTGTTCGACATGGCCACGGAAAAGGAAGTGGACATGGGTGGTACTATCGACTGGTTCGGCCTTGAGAGCCATCCCGATTATCGAGGGATCACCCCCGAGCAATACCACAACCGCATGATCCTACGTGAGGCGATGCTACGCCACGGCTTCAAGCCCATCGGTGAAGAATGGTGGCACTTTACATTGAAAAATGAGCCGTTCCCCAACACCTATTTCACCTTCCCGGTAAAGAAACTGTAAAAAAAGCGCGCCTCGAATGATGTACCTCTGCACGTATAGGTATTTAATCAAGATGCGTAAACTTCTTCGATACCCAGAGGGCATGTCCGTAGAAGTCAATCTGGTAGAAATCGCCTTCTTGGTCAAGATACAAGAAACGTTCACCGACTTTGGGATGACGGTTGGTGCCATCGCCCCATTTGAACGTCTCGGCACTCGTTGAGGGTCCCAGCCTCAGTCGAAGTTGTGAACCGTCGATTACTACGTAAGTTTCGCCTTCTCCAGCATATTCTTCATCCTCTTCGCTGAGCCAATAGGTTTCTGCAAGGAATTCATATTCAGGATGATATGCCTTAAAGACGGTGCTTAGCAACTGGTAGAACTGGTCGATGGTACCGTCGCTCCAACGTCTTGCCCAGAAATGCAAGAAGCGGTAGTCGATGTTGCCATAGACGTAGGTGCCGTCTTCCAAGTTCAGTAGTTGCAAGAAGAAGCCGACATCATTACTGCCATAATCAAGGCCTCTCGTGTTGACGGACGTCCTGAAAATAGTTTCGCGTTCTTCTTTGCTATAGGAGCCGTCATAAAGCGCATCGTGGAGGACCATCATGATATGCATCTGGCGATAGAGGTATTTGTCCACCAGCAACTTGCTTAACTCGACAAACTGCTTGTCGGAGACCATGGTCTCGGCAATGCTGGTGAGGTATGTGATGGCTTCAGGGTTGTAATGGCCGAACTCGTCATCGTTCTCGAGTTCCCATTTCCCGTCATGGTGTGGCCCAGAGACATAAAGCGGGCAGGGGAGCATTTTTTGCAGATCGCTCAAGGAGATGAGGGAGGCGAGATGGCTACCGGTGACACGGATACCGCATTCCGGCCAATAGTCGAATTCGTCGGGCATGGTGTGATAGGTGTAGTCCAGGTTCATAATGGCACTTTTGAACCGCTGAACAACACTGTCTTTGCCGTCTCGAGAGAAAGCGCTAAACACAAAAAGGATGACCATGGCTGAAAGTGCGACCATGATACTCCGGAAGGTACGTTGCTTGTTCATGATAACAGTTTTTAGTTTTGTTGGCCAAAAATAGAATAATTATGGTTGGCGGACAAGCGAATAGTTATTTTTTGATTATTTTTGCACCTAATTTTGACGAATCAATTCTATTACAATGAAAAAACTGTCTCTTTTATTCGGACTTATAGTGTTGACAGCGATGGGCTTGCATGCTGGTCCCGTTAGCCAACACAAAGCACAACAATTGGGCGCTCGTTTTTTGAGCACAACCACCCTGAACCAGCGTTCGGCTGACATCCAGCTGAATCTTGTCACGATGGCCACGGACCTGGCAAAGGGTGCCGTAGATTACTATGTATTCAATATGAAGGGTGGCGAAGGCTTCGTCATCGTTGCCGGTGACGATAGAGTGAAGCCTATTCTGGCGTACTCCACCACGGGTAGTTACAACCCCGAGGACGTCGCCGAAGGCTTTGCCTATACCTTGGGCGTTTTCCAGAAGGAAATCCAGTATGTACGCGAACACAACCTCTCCGCTACACCGGATATTGTTGACGAATGGAATAGGGTGACTTCAACGGGTCATCTCTTTAACGGTCGTTCGGCTCGCAGTGTGGTGGGTCCCTTGTGCCAAACCATTTGGAATCAGAACTTCCCCTATAGTAGCCAGTGCCCGGAAGACGAAGAGGGAAGCGGGGGACATGTCTATGCAGGATGTGTTGCCACGGCAATGGGTCAGGTGATGAAATACCATGAATGGCCGGAACGTGGAACGGGCTCACACAGCTACAATCCTAGCGGCTATGAACAGCAAACTGCCAACTTCGGCGAAACGGATTATCATTTTGAGTTGATGCCGTTGGCTCTTGACTCAACCAGTACTGAGGAGGATTATTATTATATCGCCCAGTTCCTACATCATTGCGGCATCGCCGTGGATATGCAATACAGTGGCCATGGTAGCGGTGCTTATTCGATGGATGTGCCACCCGCGTTGCGGAACTATTTCAGCTATACCTGCGACGATGATGTCACGCTGGGCTTCTGGGGTTGGAATTTCTATTCCAACGAGGAATGGATCCAGATGCTGAAAGAAGGCGGCCTCGATGAGCAACTGCCGTTATATTATAGCGGTGCCGATGACAACGGTGCCGGAGGCCACGCTTTCGTGTGCGATGGCTATGATGAAAACGACTATTTCCACTTCAACTGGGGATGGAGCGGCCGTGACGATGCCTGGTGCCCCATCGGTGCACTCAACACCACGAAATATGCTTTCAATGACCAAAATGGTTTCATCGGCCATATTATTCCTCAAAACTCGGTCTATTATCAACGCACGGACAGTGTCGCCAATTTCATGGTGGAAGAGAATGCTGCGATGAACGGTGTCGTACTCAGCTGGGACAACCCCTCGCTGGATCTGAACGGGAATGCCCTGACCGCCATTGAATCGGTTACCATCCGCCGTGATAACCAAGAGATCGCCACTTTGACCGACATCGAGGTCGGCGCGGCGATGACCTATGAAGACAATGACCTCGAACCTGGTTTATATGAATATGCCATCTTTGTGACCAATGAGGCGGGAATCAGCCGTGCCGTTTACCGTTCCATCCTGGTGGGTGATAAATGTGAGGTCACCTTTGTGCTCCATGATGAGGGTGGTAACGGATGGAAGGGCGCTGCCATCAGCGTGACCATCGAGAACGGACAGCGTATCGCCATCATCAGCATGGAGGATGGCGCTGAGCAGACCGTGACCGTACCGCTGTTGAAACAGCAATTGAATTTCGTCTGGAACCATGGCTGGTATCATACTCAGGAACAATACGATACGGACTACGAATGCTCTTTCACAGTCATCGATGCCAATGGCAACGAACTTTACCAGTCAGAGCAACTTGAAGACGGTATCTTCATGACTTATGAGAACAACTGCGAAGAAGGACCGCTGACCTGCCATCCCGTTCGTAACCTTCAAGGCGTGTACGAATGGCACAATGGCGAGGAATACGGTGCCTATCTTACCTGGGAGAGACCGATGCTTACCGCTAACCTGGATCATTTCCGAGTTGTCCGTTCTAACGGTGTCTCGAAATCTGAAGAACTGATCGCTGAAATTCCCTACGAGGGTGGTAGCAACTACGAGTTCTTCGACAACACCTATGATATTGCCCAAGGCGATACCTACTATGCTGTCAACAGCGTCTATGTCCGCGGTGAGGAACAGTGCGAGTCGGAATACATGGATGTCATGGTCGGCATCACCGATGTGGATGAAAGCCAAAATACGATTTTCAGTATCTATCCGAATCCTACCAGTGGCACTGTTACCGTAGAGGGCACTGGCCGCCTGACGGTGATGAATATGCTTGGACAGACCATTCGTGAACTTGACCTCAATGGCAAGATCTCCTTGGAGCTCCCAAGGGGTGTGTTCTTTGTGCGGAACAATGGCACTACCAAGAAATTGGTCGTGGAATAAAGCCTAGAGCTTCATCACTTTACTGACGATTATGCCATCCTCGGTGGCAATCTTCACTAGATAGGTCCCGTTCATCAAGCCCTTCAGCTGATGGACGGGGCCTTCTGCTTGAATACGTTTCACAAGTCGGCCGTCCATACGGAACACCTCAATGAGCTGCATCCCCGCACATTCAATGGTAAAATCTTCTTTGCTGGGGTTGGGGAAGATACGACATTGGTGCCCATCAACTTCGATGACATCGTCGCATGCTGGTACTGCATTGACTGCCGCCAAGGCGTCCACACGGCCCACACCGGTGATGTTGCTCTTGTTGGGTGTCAGCTTGACGGAAGTCTCTTCAAGGATTTGGCAGATTTGGGCAGGGGTGAGCTCGGGATTCTTGCTGAGCATCAGGGCGACGATGCCACCAACACATGGAGTGGCCTGCGATGTCCCGCTCAACTCGCAATAGCCGTTGGTGGTCTCGTAATCCAGTGACTTGATATTTACACCAGGCGCGCATACGTCAGGACGGATGAGCCCAATGCCGGGATTGTAGGCATAATCGCCGAATTCACTGTCTTGCCATGTGACAGGACCTTGCGAGGTGAAGTCGGCTGCGGCGTCGTTGCCATTCACGGCGCCGATGGCCATCACACAACTCAATCCTCCCGGGTTGACCTGCTGGTCGGGGTCGAGGTAGGGAGGAGGACAACTGGCTGGCACCCTTACGTTGTTCGGTACTGGATAAGTCAACTGGAGGAAGGCGTTGCCTTCGTTGCCAGCACACACCAATGCGATGATGCCTGCATCCAATACGGCTTCGCAAGTGCGGCGCAGGATCTCTTTGTCAGCAACTTCTGCGCCAACCATGCCCAACGACATGCTGATCACGTCGCAGCCGTGCTCCACAGCCCATTCCATGCCTCCAGCGATGTTCACGGCGCCGCCGAAACCTTCGGCATTGATGCTCTTGACGCACATCAAAGTGGCTTCTGGGGCAACCCCAGTCAGGGATCCGGAGGTGCCGTCGCCACAAACCGTTCCAGCACAATGGGTCCCGTGTCCTTTGTCGTCCATGGGATCATCGTCGTTGTTCACGATGTCATAGCCGTGATGGGGAAACTCGCTGCCACCGTCCCAGAGATGGTCGGCAAGATCTTCGTGCTCATAGTTGACACCTGAATCGACGACTGCCACCACCACGCCTTGCCCTTTGAACCCCAGATTCCATACCTGGTCAGCATTGACTTGGGTGATGTTTGGCGTGATTTCGCGAGAATCTGTTGCCTTTGAGGGGATCTCTCCTTCGGGAATCCATTGACGTTTGATGTTGCGACTGATGAGTGCAATGTCGGTGCGTCCCGATAGGCTTGACAAAGCGCTTTGCGTAGCGGAGAAGTACAAAGCATTCGACATCCATAGGCTGTGAATTGACTCAACCATGCCGTTCCGTTCCATCTCTTCAAGGGTTTGCCTCAAATCGTATTGCGAGGCTTCCGAAAAAGCTTTCAGGGTTTCCACGATGTAGGTCCTACGCGCAGCGCGTGAAGGAAAACACGCTGCCTGACGGCATAACTTGGTGCGGTCGTATTGCGATTTCATCAGGACAACGACTTCGGTTTTCTCATCATTGTCTTGGGCGAAAGCCATACTGGCCGCCATCATCAAAAGGAGGGTGAATGCTATTCTTTTCATGGCATTACAGTTTTACGATCTTTCTTGTTATCACTCCGTCATTGGTTTCGATGTTCAACACATAAACGCCGTTTGTCAGACCATCGATGCGGCATTCGTTTCCATGGCTTTCCGCTTGTTTGATCAGCTTGCCATCCAAGGAAAACACGTAAACTTGGCTCATCCCTTCGCATGAGACGCTTACATGGCCGTGCGTTGGGTTGGGATATACTTGGACGTTTATGCCACGCTCTTCAAGGCCGGTATAGCCCACGGCGTTGATGGCCGCCAAGGCATCGATGCGGCCTGAGCCAAAGTCGTTGCTTTTGTGTGAGGATAATGGAATCGCTGTGTTCTCCAAAATCTCGTCGATCTGAGCAGGTGTGAGTTCTGGGTCTTTGGAGAGCATCAGTGCGATAGTGCCGGCAACCATAGGCGTTGCCATGGAGGTTCCGCTTTTTAGGCAGTATCCATTGGAAGTGTTGAAATCCAAAGATTTGATATTTACTCCAGGAGCACATACATCTGGACGGATGAGGCCGATTTGGGTGGGACTTCCTGAGATATAGGGATAGTCGTTGAACTGCGTTACGTCAGTCCATGTCGATGGGCCCTCCGATGAGAAACTCCCGAGAACATCGTTGTTATCGACGGCGCCGACACAGATAACACAGCTGGTACCTCCAGCGTTTACTAATTGGTCTTCATGTAGATAGGGCGGTGGACAGTCTCCAGGCGACCAGATGTTATTGGGGACAGGAGCCAGCATCTGTAACTGGCGTGTATTGCCAGCGCAAACGGCAGCAACTACCCCTGCGGCCAAGGTGTTGTCACAAGCCTGTCTCAACATCAGCTTCACACTGGGATTAGGCAAAGGCTGACCCAATGACATGTTGAGCACGTTTGCGCCATGATCCAGTGCAAATTGCATTGCTTCAACCCATAGTGTGGCTTCGGATAGGTTGTCTTCGCCATGGAACACCTTGAGAACCATGATCTCAGCATCTGGAGCGACGCCCGTCCGAGTGCCTGATGCGCCGGTGCCGACAAGGGTGCCCGCCACATGGGTGCCGTGACCCTGGGTGTCTGAAGGATCGTCATCCTGTGAATAAAAGTCGTAACCATGATGGGGATACGCAGTGCCTCCATCCCACAAACGACCTTGAAGGTCCGCGTGTGACATTTCAACGCCGGTGTCAATAATCGCAATGAGCACCCCTTGGCCTGTGAAGCCGAGCTCCCATACCTTGTCAACATTCACTTTCAGTAGGTTCTCTGCAATCTCGCGGTTGTCGCCAAGGTCAGTGCGTGTGATTTCCTCGTCAAATAATTCCTGGATTTCCTCGCATTGGTAAACCGTCATGACATCGCTTCGTTCCTCTAGCCTGTGAATGACGTCTTTGGCGGCGTAACAGCGGATGGAGTTTACAATCCACAAGGGCTGGATGTCAGACACCAATCCGTGTTGTTCCAACTCACGAAGCAGTCCCATCAATTCCTGCTGGGATGCCTCAGCCTGGTGTTTCAACGTTTCGACGACGTATGTCCTGCGCTCTTGTTGGGTGGGCAGCCAACTCGCTTCACGACTTAAGGTCGTAGCATCAGATTGCTCATTCAAAATGATATTGATCTTGATCTGCTCTTGGGCGAATGTCATGTAAGAAAGGCATAAGGCGATAAGGCAAAGCAAATACTTTTTCATGGTTTTATGATAGGGATTTTTGTTTAGGTGCATTCAAATTGCTTTTTATAACGCTTACCTTGCCAGGTGTCTCTTTCCTCCATCCGTTGTTCGATTTTCCGGAGTACCTCGTCGTAACGGAGTTTCATCCAGGGTTCGGAGACGAGATAGCGGGGTGGTACCTCACCGGCAAAACGTTCGATGACGATGTCGGGATTCAGACGTTCGGCAAAGTCGATAACGAAGTCGATATATTCTTCCAAGTCGAAGAGAGGAAAGGCGTCAGGATGCTGCAGGTATTCTTCGGCCATCTGGGTGCCTCTGAAGATTTGCAGCTGGTGGAACTTGACTGTGGTCAGAGGCAGCTGTGAGATGAGATCGGCGGCATTGAGCATCATGTCTTTGGTCTCGCCGGGCAGACCGAAGATGAAATGTCCCCCGCAGGGGATGCCGTGCTCCGCAGTTCGTTGGATAGCTCGTTTGGCTGTGGCGAAGTCGTGGCCTCGGTTGACGCGCTTCAAGGTCTCGTCAAATACGCTTTCCACGCCATATTCCAGCATCACATAATGGGTCTTTTGTATCTCGTTGAGATTGTGGAGTAGGGGCTCGTCGATGCAGTCGGGGCGGGTGCCGATGACGATGCCGATGATGTTGGGAACCTCTAGGGCTTGTCGGTAGATTTCCTTTAATGCGTCTAAAGGCTTGTACGTGTTGGAATAGGGCTGGAAGTAGGCGAGGTATTTGTCAGCGCGACGGTAACGTCGTTTGTGGAATTCGATGCCTTCCTCGATCTGTTGCCGGACGCTCTTCTCTGGCTTGCAATAGGACGGGTTAAAGGCAGCGTTACTGCAAAAGGTGCATCCTCCAGTGCTGATCTTGCCGTCACGGTTGGGACAACTGAATCCAGCGTCGATGCTGATTTTCTGGACGCGGGAACCGAACTGCTTCATGAAGTAGTTGCTGTAGGCGTTGAAACGTCTTCCGTTGAAGAGAGTAGGGATCATGAGGCAAAGATATAAAATTCCCGACTATGCGGGATTACTTCGCTGCGCGAAGTGATCCCTGCCGCTCGCCGCGGGGGCCCTTGCGTTGGTGGGAAGCTAGTCAGGAGGAACCTGACCGAGGGCTTTACTGTATGGGGGCGGGGAGACCTTAAGAGCAGAGCTCTTTAGACTCCCCGCCCCCATACAGTAAAGCCCGGCCGTTTCACGGCCAGGCTTCCCACCAACGCGGAAAGAAAGGGATTCGAACCCTTGGAACGCAAAGCGTTCAACGGTTTTCGAGACCGCCCCGATCGACCACTCCGGCATCTTTCCTAAGGTCAAAAATAAAAGCGACATGGGTCGCTTTCTTGGCGGAGACAGAGGGATTCGAACCCCCGAAACCTTTCGGTTTAACGGTTTTCAAGACCGCCGCTATCGACCACTCAGCCATATCTCCGCTGCAAAAATACAACTTTTTGCTTTCATGCAACTGATTCGACGAAAAAAAATTCTTTATCTTTGCATCTTCAATGCCTTCCAAGTGCGTTCGTTATGAGGTCTTTGGGTCGTTTTACTTTGGGTATGGCGCTGATAGTCACCCTTCTCTGCTCCTGTTTGAAAAAGTCGTCCGTCTTCAACGAGCAGGCTACGCCGCATCATTTCCAAGAGCTGCGGCAGGCAGCGACCTTGATGGAAACGCATCCAGAACAGGCCTTGCAACTGCTGGAGGAATGTGCCGCGGTATCGCAACTGGATGGTTGGAATGAGGTTGAACGCCATGAATTCCGGGTGTTGAAGACCGAGGCACAATACAAGGTCGGGAAGCTAGGAGCGATCTATGAGCCGCTTGATGAGACGGTGACATTCTTCGACAGTCTTGTCCAGTGCTATCCCAAGGACGGCGCCTTACGTTTCCTGCTTGCAAAATCGTATTATTATCTTGGTACGGAAAACACTTCAGCCCGTCAAGATGTTGATGCGGCTGACTATTTTGTGGCCGCTTTGGAAACGGTTTGGGCCGGTCAAGCCAACAAAGATAACGAGCAGACACGTTTCAAGGGCTTGTGCCATTTCCGTCTTGGAGAGATCCTCTACAACTACAACATCCAAACCTCGGCACTTCAAGCCTTTGACTCTGCCCGCTATTATTTTGCCCAGGTGAACGACACCCTGGGCGTTGCCGCCTGCATCCGTAGCGCAGGGGAGGTCTATCTCGCGAACAAGGGCTATGAGTGTGCTTTGGGCAAGTTCAAGGAGGCCAACCGACTTTGGAACTTTGGCGATGCTTGGTACGATCATGCCATCGGAGGTCTCTTCTTTGAGCGTCAACAACTGGATTCGGCAGTGATTTATCTTGAACGCTCCTTTGTGACGGGAGGCCCTTACACCCGTATTGACGCGGCTGCTAAACTGGCCGAGATTTGGCGGGAGCGGGGAGATGCTGAGAAAGAGAATTACTACACCCTTTTCTATGTCCAGAACTCTATCCGTGAGGCCAATCGTTCCTTCGACAAGATGGAGATCGAATTCATCTATGACAGCCTCAAGAATGCCGATGTTCCCCAAGCGTCCCGTTCCGTCCTGACGCCACACATCCTCATCGTCGCCGTCTTGGTGCTTGCCGTGATTGCCCTGATGGCTTATATCATCGTCCGCAATCGCCATCGCATTACCCATATCGAACGGCAACTGTCCGACATTGAGAAAAGCCATCGCGAGGAGACCGAGGGCAAGGACCAACGGCTCCAGACCATCACACAAGAACTGGACGCCACCAAACAACAGCTGGAACGACATGAACAGGCGCTTTCCATCGATTTTGAAGCAGCGCTGGACCGTTACCTGAATGCTCCCATCACGCTCAAGATTCGCAAGTCGCTGAAAGGGAAGGACATCATGACCAAGAGCGTCGGCCTCTACCCGAAATTGAAGCTGTCGGAGATGGATTTCATCGAGGTGGTTCGTGCCGCCAACAGCTGTTTCCCCGATTTCTCGTCCCACCTGCTGCAAGACTTCGGCGAACTTTCCACAGGAGATGTGCGCCATTGCTGCCTGGCACTGATGGGTCTGAACGATGCCGAAATTGCCGTGTTGGAAGGGATTACCTATAGTGGCGCCAACCGCCGGACCAAACGCATCCTTTCGATCATGGACGATGGTGCCGGCTTGGAGGAAACGGTGCTGCTATATCTAAAAAAGATTTATAAATAATTGATAATCAATATAATATAAAAGATTTGTTGAATCTTGTGAAGAAAGTGCAATCGTTTTTTGATCCCATGAAGCCTGATGAAGATTATTTTTGCAGCACAATCACAATGAAAATCAAATTGCCATGAAAAAGATCGTTATGTTATTGGTGCTATGCGTGCTACTTCCATTCGCGCTCACCGCTCAAAAAAAGTCCCTTCAGTCTTTTCTTTCATACACGACCTATTGTGTGCCGGGCGACAAACCGTTTGTTGAAAACGCCCTAGCCTTTGACTGCTCAAGTGTGGTCTATAACCAATTCGAGCCGGGTAAATACAAGGCGACCGTGGAAGTGCAAACCATCTTTAAACAAGGTGACAAAGTTTGCAACTACTCCAAGATCGCCCTTGACAGTCCCATCGTAACCGACACGTCGAAAGTCAGCGGTGCCTTCATCGATGAGCAGCGCTTCTCGCTCGAAAACGGAGAATATGCCATGGAGATCACGATCAAGGACCTGAATAATCCCCAACAGATTCCTTTCAAGGCGGAACAAACCGTGGTTGTGGACTTCCCAGCCGACCAACCTGCCGTTTCTGATATTCTCTTGGTGGAAAGTTTCCAAAAGGCCAAGGTGAACACCACGCTCACCAAGAGCGGCTACGACCTCATCCCTCGTGTCTATTCCTTCTATCCGCAACAAGCCGACAAGTTGTCGTTCTATGCGGAACTCTACAACAGTAACAAGTTCTATCAGGACGGAGGACAGTATTTGGTCAACTATTATGTTGAGGCCTATGAGACTTCGATCAAGATGAAGGATTTCAACTTTATCAAACGGGTGGACGTTGGTCAGGTTAACATTTTGCTTAACACATTCGATATCAAGAATTTGCCTACGGGTAACTATTACCTCGTAGTAGAGATGCGCGACCGTAGTAACAATCTCCTGGCTTCCAATAGCGTCTTCTTCCAACGCTATAACCCGGGTTGTTCCGTGAACTTCCAAGACCTTGCCGCAACGGATATCCTCAACACCTTCGCTGCCAATATCGACAACCTCGATACCCTCCGTGAATACATCCGTTGCCTCAATCCCCGTTGCACCGAATCGGAACGCGATTACTCCAACAATCTGGTGAAAACCGACGATCTGAAGACCATGCAACAGTTCTTCTACAACTTCTGGGCAACACGCGCTCCCATCAATCCCAAGGATGCTTGGCAAGAGTACTACAACCAAGTGAAGCGCGTCAATGCCTCTTATTCTACCAAGACGAAGAAAGGATATATGTCGGACCGCGGCTATGTCTATCTGAAGTACGGCACTCCGGACAAGATCTGTGAGGAACCTTTCGAGCCAGGGGCTTATCCTTATGAGATTTGGCACTATTATGAAGTTGGAGGTCAGCGCAACAAGCACTTCGTGTTCGTCTCCAAGGACATGGTGACCAACGATTATGACCTGATCCACTCCGACATTGTCGGCGAGATCAGTAACCCGCGTTGGCAGCTGGTTATCTATTCTCGTTTCCGCGGTCCGGATTATACGGGTGACATCATCGACCAGACCGAAGCTCCTGGTGCTTGGGGCACCCGTGCCGGTGATTTGTATCGGAATCCTAGATAATGCGATATGCTGTACCTTGGCGCTGACATCGGTTTCTTCTTCCTTTATCATCTTGTCCGCTACCGCCGTAAAGTGGTGCGTGACAATCTGGTGAAGTCGTTTCCCGAAAAAACGCCCAAGGAGATTAAAGCCATCGAGAAGAAGTTCTATCACAACTTTTGTGACCTGTTTGCGGAAACACTCAAACTCAGAAGGATGACGACAGAACAAGTCCTTGAACACCTTACCCTTGTCAATCCAGAGCTGCTCAACGAGCTGTACCAAAAACAAAAAAGCGTCTTCTTGGCTACCCAGCATTCCGGCAACTGGGAATGGTTCTGGCATGCCCAACATACCCTTTCGCCACACCGCCATTTTGCGGTCTATAAAAAGCTGGAGAGCCCTTACTTCGACCGCCTTGTTTTTCGGTTGAGGACCAATTTCACCGATGACAAGGAGGTGATGATCGAAGACCGGCAGATGAAAAACGTGCTGGATCAGATCAACGGTTCCGTCAATGCGGTGCTGGTCCTTGGCGATCAGTCGCCTCGTGGCGCAGCAACAGACTATTGGACGGGATTCCTGCATCGTGAAACCTGCTGGTACACGGGGTTGGAAAAACTTGCCAAGAAATATGATTACGCCGTGGTCTATATGGAGATGACCCGTGAACATCGGGGGCATTACTTGGTGAGGTTCCACCAGATCTGCGAGGAACCTCGAACGATGGGGGAAGGGGAGATCTTGGAACAATATGTGCGCCAGGTGGAGCGTTCTATTAAGAACAGCCCGGACAACTGGCTGTGGTCGCACCGTCGGTGGAAACATACTCGAAAAACAGAGGCATCATGAAAAAGGTGGCTGTCGTCATATTGAACTACAACGGCAAGAAGTTCTTGGAAGAGTTCCTGCCCAATGTCATCGCCAATACCCCTGGCGATTGGGCTGAGATTGTCGTTGCCGATAACGCCTCCACGGATGGTTCTGTGGCTCTCATGCAGGAAAGATTTCCAGATATCCGATTGATAATCAATGGATTCAATGGTGGATTTGCTACGGGATACAATCTTGCGCTTCGCCAAATAGAAGCGGAGTATTACGTGTTGTTGAATTCTGACATTGAAGTCGCACCTCATTGGATTGAGCCTGTCATCGAACTGATGGATGCCGACCATGACATTGCCGCATGCCAACCCAAGATTCTGTCTTATTTTGAGAAAAACAAGTTCGAATATGCGGGAGCCTCAGGAGGATTCATCGACAAGTATGGCTATCCCTTCTGTCGCGGTCGCCTTTTCCAACACCTAGAAGAGGATCACGGACAATATGATGACACGATGGAGGTCTTCTGGGCCACAGGTGCCTGTATGTTTGTCAGGGCTGACTTGTATTTGGAACATGGCGGTCTCGACGATGCTTTCTTTGCCCACATGGAGGAGATTGACTTTTGCTGGAGAATGAAGAATTTGGGATACAAGATCTATTGTTGTCCGCAGTCGAAAGTGTATCATATCGGCGGCGGCACCCTTCCCAAGAGTTCTTCGAGGAAGACCTATTTGAATTTCAGGAACAACCTTTCGTTGCTCTATAAGAACTTGCCTTCCCATCGGGTTTTCTGGACCATCGCCTACCGCATTGCCCTCGACTGGGTGGCGGCCTTGAAGTTCCTCTGCAATGGGGGCTTGAAAGACTTTTGGGCGGTGATCAGAGCTCATTTTGCATTCTACAAACGCATCCCTTCACTCCGCAAACAGCGCAGGCAACTGCCTCACAACAAGGTGAGCCGGATGTATCTCAGGAACATCGTTGTAGAGAATTTCCTCAAAGGAAAGAAAAAATACACGGATTTAGATCCCAAGAAGTTCTCGAACGGCTAAGGCATAACCTTCCAATCCCTTGCCCATGATACAGGTCTTGCAGGCTTCGGCGGTGAATGAATGCTGCCGGTAGGGTTCCCTTTTGCTGATGTCGGTGATATGGACTTCCACGACGGGGACGCCGATGGCTCTGATGCAGTCAGTGAGGGCAATGGAGGTGTGGGCATAGCCGCCAGGGTTGATCACCACGCCGTCGTAGGCACCGTCAGCCGCTTGCAGTGTGTCAATCAAAACACCTTCGTGGTTGGATTGACAGTAGTCAAGCTGGATTGCTGGGAATGCTTTCTTGAGCGACTGGAAGTAAGTTTCAAACGAGACTTGTCCGTAAATCTCGGGTTCGCGGCGACCTAAAAGGTTCAAATTTGGACCGTTGAGAATCAATATTTTTTTCATATTGCAAAAGTAGTGATAATTTTTCTTATATTTGGGGCAAATTGTAGCCTTATGAAAAAGATAGCGATAGGAAACACGGGGTTGAAAGTCAACAAGAATGGCTTTGGGGCCCTGCCCATTCAACGGATTAGCCTCAGCGAGGCAGTGTATCTGCTGCACAAAGCCTACGACAATGGCATTGATTTTTACGATACCGCACGGTTCTATACGGACAGCGAGGTGAAGATCGGCGAGGCTTTCTCGCATTGCCGCGACAAGATCGTGATTGCCTCCAAGACAGGTGCCACTACGGTGGAGGAGTTTTGGCAAGATCTCCACACTACCCTGAACAATCTGAAGACGGATTACCTTGACATCTATCAGTTCCATAATCCCAGCTATTGTCCCAAGCCTGGCGACAAGGTGGGGCTGTATGATGCCATGAAGGTTGCCCAACGCCAAGGGAAGGTGCGGTTTATCGGTATCAGCAACCATCGGCAACATGTGGCCATGGAGGCGATTGAGAAAGGTATCTATGACACCCTGCAGTATCCGTTTTCCTATCTGTCTTCCGACAAAGACGCCGCCATTGTGGAAGCCGCCCGCAAACATAACATGGGCTTTATCTGCATGAAGGCACTGGCAGGTGGCTTGATCAACGACTCCGCCTTGGCCTACGCCTTTCTGGACCAATACGATCATGCCCTTCCCATCTGGGGCATCCAACGGGAAAGTGAATTGGATGAGTTCATCTCCTATCAAGACAATCCTCCCGAGATGTCGGCTGCACGATGGAAAAAGGTGGAGGAGGAGAGGAAGGCACTCTCCGGTGATTTCTGTCGCGGCTGCGGCTATTGCATGCCCTGCACCGTGGGAATTCAGATCAACGACTGCAACCGCATGAGCCTGTTCCTGCGTCGTGCGCCACTGAGCGTCTATCTCACAGAGGAATGGGCCGAGAAGATGAAAGTCATTGAAGATTGCATACATTGCGACCAATGCAAGAGCAAATGTCCTTATGGACTCGATATCCCCAACCTGCTTAAAAAAAATTATCAGGATTTTCAGCAGTTTTGGGCCAACAAACAATAAAATTCCTACTTTTGCACTTGATATGTGGTGTCCGAAAGGACTCAATAGGGAATCGGGTGTGAATCCCGGACAGTTCCCGCTGCTGTGTCGGTTGGACACTTGCCATGATGCCACTGTCGGACACTCCGTCTGATGGGAAGGCGGCAAGAAGAGACCCAAGTCAGAAGACCTGCCTCATGTCGTAAAACAAAGCTTTCGGGATAAGAGCTGGCTATCTTTATTATAATCCAACCCCATCCTTGAAGTTTTGAGGTAATTTGAAGTATTAACCTTTAAAACTTATGCGTATGCGTATCAAAAACTTTACCCTTTTGTTCCTTATGGGAATCTTCGGTCTTTTCACGACCAACCTTTTCGCCCAACAAGATGCTACCATCGATCCTGCCGACATCCGCTATTGGATTGGCGAAGGTGAAAACCAGGTGGTCTTCATTGTCAACTGGGCTGAACCCGACACTGCCTTGGCATGGGGCTATCGCTTTTCCGAGGAAAGTGTCACCATCAAAGACGTCATGGACAAAATTGCCGAAGTCGATTATCGTTTCAGTTATGATGCTAGTGGAAGCTGGCTCAATGACCTGTTTTTCAACGACGGCGTCCTCGATCTGAGCCTCGTCGAACAGATGTGGGCCTCTTACCTGGTCAACGGTGAATCATCGTGGGACACCTTCGATGTCAAGACCCTCGTGAATGGCGACTACATCAAATGGGGCGATACCCATTGTGGCACCATGGTTGACCCTGAGAACTATATCTATGTCTGGGAAAAGGAAATCGCAGCAGTTTACCCGCTGGCAGACGAAGCCATGATCGACGCATCGGAGATCCTCTATTGGGTCGGCGCTGGTGAGAACCAAGTCGTTTTCGCAGTGAACTTCGCTGAACCCAAGGATGTGTGCTTCGCTTGGGGTTGCCGTTTCTCCAATGAGACTGATTTCACTGTCAAAGACGTGATGGATGTCATCGCTGCCGCTGACGGCCGTTTCGAGTACAATGCCTCGGCAGAGGGCTGGCTCACCGACATCACTTTCGTCGATGGAGAAGACCACTATGTCCTTCAAGGATATAACGCCATGTATAACGTCAACGGTGTCGCTTCCTGGTTCACCTTCAATGAACAAATCCTCGTTACCAACGACTTCGTAAAATGGGGTGATTACAACATCGGCACCGAGATTGCTCCCTGGACCTATGTTTGGGAGACTCCTGTGACTCCTGTGACCGCCTATAACAACGTTGCTGAAGCCAAGGCCTCTATGTCGCTCTATCCCAACCCTGCTGCTTCTTTCACCATGCTTGAGATGGGTGAGATGAATGCCAATGCTACCGTGACGGTCACCGATCTCCAAGGTCGTGTGATCCGCTCCTTCGCTGTGAACCAGACGAATGAGCCTGTCCGTATCGATACGGAAGACCTCCGGGCTGGTATGTACTTTGTTTCCGTGAGCGACGGCATCAGTTGCCAGACGGTGAAACTCTCCGTGAAATGAGAAAAATCCTATCCATATTTTTAGTGACTCTCCCGTTACTGTCGGTGGCGCAGTTCGCGCCACCGGCGGGGCAGGAGGGGACTACCGCCATGCATTGTGACTCATCGGCCTTCGTGGCATGGGCTACGGGATGTGTGGTGGAGCGTGGACCAATGCGTATCGACAAGCCAGAGAATGGCCTCGCCTCCTATGGCGTCGATGCCGACGGCCTTGGGAAACCTGATGGACAAGCGTTAGTCAGCCTCGGCGACGGTGGCAACGCTGTCCTTACCTTTGAGTCGCCCCTCTATAACGGTCCCGGACCTGACTTTGCCGTGTTCGAGAATCCCCTCGAAAACGCACAACAACCCGGATTCTTTTTCTTGGAACTCGGTTTCGTGGAGGTAAGCTCCGATGGTGAGAACTTCGTGCGCTTTCCCGCTATTTCCTATGTCCCGGAAAGCCCACAGGTGGGTAGCTTTGATTGCGTTGAACCTCAGCTCGTCCACAATTTTGCGGGGAAATATGCGCCGCTCTATGGTACTCCCTTCGACCTGGAAGAGCTACCCGAGGACGAACGCTTGGATAAAAACAAAATCACCCATGTACGTATCGTTGACGTGGTGGGTACCATCAACCCCGATTACGCTACCTACGACAGTGAAGGCCACATCGTCAACGACCCTTGGCCGACCCCTTTCGCCTCCAGTGGCTTCGACCTAGATGCCGTGGGCGTCATCCATGATCTGGCACATTACAGCATCCACGACCATAGCGCCGCCTCGATAGCTATTTACCCCAATCCGGTACAAGACCGACTCTCCGTAAAAGCGGAAAAGATCACGTCCATTGCCGTCTTTTCGTTGACAGGTCAGCGCCTTTTGGAATCGGACAGCAATCACGTTGACGTGTCTTTCTTAGCTTCTGGGCTCTATCTTGTGCGTGTCGAGGCTGATGGAAAAGTAGCAATTGAAAAATTCATGAAAAACTAACGACTATGAAAAGATTAGCTATATTTCTGTGTAGTATCATTCTTGTTTTCGCCTCTTGTGGTCCCGAGGATCCACCTGTGCCGGAGGTGACGACTGTGGGTAAAGGCGTTTTCGTGATCAACGAAGGCAACTTCACTTACGCCAATGCTTCATTGACGTTCTACGATCCCGAAATGGATACCGTGGCCAACAATTTGTTCTATCGTGTCAATGGCGCTCCGATCGGTGATGTGGGACAAAGCCTCGCAATGTACGATGGCAAACTCTACATCGTGGTCAACAACAGCAACTATATTTATAAGGTGGATGCTGGAACCATCGTGTGTGATACCACCCAGCCCTACATGCTCACCGATTTCGTGCAGCCTCGCTATATGTTACCTGTGGCTCCCGACAAGGCCTACGTCAGCGATCTGGCCAGCACCGAGTTGTGGATCGTCAACCCGCAAACGATGACCCATACGGGTACCGTCAGCATGGGCAAGTCCACCGAGACCATGGTCAAGGTAGGACGCGAGGTGTATGTGGCCAACTGGTCACGCTACTATGTGACTGGCATGGAAAACAATACCGTTCAGGTCGTTGATTCTGAAAACGACATGAAGGTGGCTGAAATCACTGTGGGAACGGAGCCGAACGGCATGGTGGTGGATAAAAACGGCGAGATTTGGGTGATGTGCGAAGGTGACTCTTACGACTTCGAAGCCAACGTGCCCAGCACGCTTTGGAAGATCAATACGACCACCAAGCAAGCGGTTCTCGTGAAGACTTTCGACAAGACTGCCTTGAATCTGGCCATTGACCCTACCGGTAATTACCTGTATTTCGTCTATGGCGGCGATTGGACCAATGGCGGCGACGTGCATCGCATGAACGTCAACCAACCGGATCAAGAGGACGACTTCGTGATTCCCGCCGAGGGTAAGATGTTCTACAAACTCTTTGTCAACCCGCAAAACGGTGACATCTATCTCTCTGATGCGAAGTCTTATACTGTCAACGGCACAGTGTATCGCTATTCCTCAGACGGGGTGCTGCTGAGTTCATTCGATGCAGGCATTTGTCCGGGGTTTATGTTGTTTAATTGAGAAGACAGAAGACAGAAGAAAGAATGAAGAAGATTTGTCCGAAATGCGGGAAGGAATTCGAGTGTATCCATTCGAAAGACTGCTGGTGTGCCACGATCCAACTGACTGATGAAGCCAGGCAAAAACTGAAAGTATATAACAACTGTCTATGCAAGGAATGTCTCGAAAGCTTTGCCCAATCTTGACATCTTGGGTATTCATGATGCTGTTGCTGGCGTCATGTGCCCTCACCCCCCAACCCCCTCTCCCAGAGGGCGAGGGGGAGCCTCAACGTGGGGCGAACCTGATGCGCTATGCGCATAATGTGGCGGTCTATGATGTCGATTCCGGCTATCAGATGGAGGTCTATAATCCATGGGATACTACGGTGTTGCTGGATCGCTGTTTTGTCCCGAAAGAAGGCTTCAGCAAGGTGATCTGCTTCTCATCCACGCAGTGGTCGGTGTTCCTGGAGCTAGGGGAAATCGACCGTGTGAAGGGCATCCTGGAAGGTCGTTATGTACATGACCAGCGGATGATCGACCTTCTTGCAGAAGGTACGGTGAAGGATGTCGGTACCGAGACAGCTAAGAACCTGGAACTGATGATCCAGATGCATCCTGATGTCATCCTGTTTTCCCCGTATTTTGACAGTAACCAAGACCCCTTGAAGGTGACGGGAGCGATGTTGTTTCCCTTTGCCGATTATCTGGAGACCACGCCTTTGGGGCGTGCGGAATGGATCCGTGTGGTGGGCATGATGACGGGTCGCCGTGAAGCTGCTGATGCTTGGTTTGATGAGATAGAATCTCGGTATGAAGCTTTGAAAGACCTTTGCGCCACTGTGGATTCCCGTCCCACCGTGTTCTCAGATCTGGCTTTCAACGGTCAGTGGTATGTGGCTGGAGGGAAGAGCTATATGGCACAATTGTTTAAGGATGCCGGGGCCGACTACATCTGGAAAGACGACCCCTCCACGGCCAGTTTTCCCTTGGATTCGGAAACTATCTTGGCCAAAGCCCAGCATGCAGATTTCTGGAGGGTCACCAACTCCTCATCCTTGCCGATGACCTACGAGTCGCTTAAGAAGGAAAACGCCGTGTATGCGTTGTTCGATGCCTACAAGAACCACAAGATCATTGTCTGCGATATCCAGGAGACAGGTTATTTTGAGCGTTCTCAGATTGAGCCTGACGTGTTGTTGGCGGACTTTATCGCCGTCTTCCATCCCGAGAAGATCCCTGGGGATTACATTCCGAAATACTATAAATTGATTGAATAAGAAAAGCAGGGCTGGTGCCCTGCTTTTCTTTTATTTGGATCTGTTATTTGGACTTATCCGGGAACGCTGGTATGGCTGGGATCTCAGGGTAGTCTTTCATTTGTTTCAGAATGACTTCGATGGCTTTGTTCAACTGGTCGTCGATGCCCTCGTATTCACGGGCGGGGTCGTTGTCGATGACGATGTCGGGATCGACGCCGTAGCCTTCGATGACCCAGTTGCCATTCTCGTCAAATGGAGCGAATTCTGGACGGGTCAGGGTGCCACCGTCAATGAAGGGCAGACTGCCTCTGATGCCTACCACGCCACCCCAGGAACGGGTGCCGATGGTGGTGCCGATCTTGTGTTTCTTGAACTGGTAGGGGAACAGGTCGCCGTCGGATGCGGAATATTTGTTGAACAGCAGGACCTTGGGGCCGAGCACCATCTTGGTGGGCTTGGTCTCGGGCTCACAGTTTCGCATCATGTCGTACATGGAGAGTTCACGACGCAGACGTTCGATGATCATCGGACTGACATTGCCGCCGCCATTGCCACGGTCATCGATGATGAGCGCCTTCTTGTCAAGTTGCGCATAGAAGTATTTCGCAAATTCGTTCAGGCCGTCCACGCCCATGTCGGGGATGTGGATGTAGCCGACCTGTCCATTGGTGGCCTTGTTGACCTTCTCGATATTGTCTTGGACCATGTTGTAATAATACAGGCCGTTTTCGTCGGCGATGGGCTTCACCACCACGTCGCTGCCGCCTTCTGAGGCTTTGCTGTTGATGGTGAGGAGCACGGGGGTGTTGGCTTTGCCGACCAAGGCTTGGTACATGTCTTTCATGTCCTTCGTGCTTTGTCCGTCGATGGCGATGATGTAGTCGCCTTCCTTCACGTCAATGCCGACCTCGGTGAGGGGTGAGCGGGTCTTCTCGTTCCAGTTCTCGCCTTTCAGGATCTTGTCGATCTGGAAGTAGCCCGACTTGTCGCGGTGAATCTGGGCGCCGAGGAGTCCCATCGGGATGCGTTCTGGTTTGATGCGGTCGCCGTCGCCGACGTAGGCGTGTCCGATGTTGATCTCACCGATCATCTCGCCGATGAGGTAGGTGAGGTCGTAGCGGTCGGAGCAGTAGGGGACGAGTTTGCCGTATTTCTCTTTCATGGCTGGCCAGTCCACGCCGTGCATGTTGGGTGCGTAGAAGAAGTCGCGTTCTTGGCGCCAAGCCTCGTTGAGGATCTGGGTCCATTCCTCTTTCAGGTTGACCCATTTCTTCATCTGGCTGAGGTCGAGGCTGCCTTCGGCTTTGCCGCCTCCCGGACCTTCTTTAGCGCCACCGCCGGGCATGGGACCCTTGGGGGTGTTGATGATCTTGTACCCGCCACGCTCGCGTACAAGCATCTTGCTGCCGTCAGCGGAGAGTTGATATCCGAAGCCACCGATGCTGGTGCATTTCTTGGTTTTGGCGTCGAAATAGCCTAATCCGCCTCCGTTGCGGCCACCTGCCACATAGTAAAGACCGCCGTCCACCCCAGTGAGGTTGTGGTAACTGCCTGCGTTGACAGGCAGCACTACAATGCGGTGGGTGATGCCTTCAAAGTCGATCTTCACTTCTTTGGCTTCCTTCTTCCCAGGCTTTTCTGGACCATCGCCAGGCTTTCCTGAACCGCCTTTCCCGTCCTTTGGGCCTTTGCCTTCAGGTCCTTTCGGGCTGTCTTTATGGTCACCTTCCAGTTTGACCTCGTCATTCTCGGTCAAGAATGGAGAAGGGGTATCTTTTTGCAGGGTCACCAGGTAGATGCGGGTCATGTCGGTATAGACATGGTTCCATTCAGTCCAGCTGTAGGTGGGGCGGAAGTCGCGTTCAGAGGTGAAATAGAGGTATTTGCCGTTCTTGTCAAAGGCGGGACTGGAGGCGTTGAAGAGTTCCTCGGTGACGACCTCGTCCTTGCCGGAGGCTACATTATAGATGTGGATATGGCTAACGCCGAAGGTGCTGGGCATGGTATAGGCAATCCAGCGGCTATCGGCCGACCAGCAGTAGTCGCGCATCTCTCCAGTGCGGTTCTCGGCCACGACGGTGACTTTCTTGCTGCCGACCTCCACCATGTTGAGGCGGTTCATCTTGTCGTACCAGGTGATGTACTTGCTGTCAGGTGACCAAACGGGATCCATCTTATAGGTGTCGGAGTCTTTGGTGAGTTGGATGGCGTCTTCCTTGCCGTCTTGTGCTTGGATATAGATCTCGTCTTCGCCGGAGCGGTCGCTGATGTAGGCGATGTATTTGCCGTCGGGGGACCAAGCCACGTCACGGTCATGCGCTCCGTCACTCTGGGTGAGGTTGCGGGTGATGCCTGACTTGGCGGGGACGGTCCATACGTCGCCTCGGGCGCCGAAAGCCACACGGCTACCGTCGGGAGCGATGCTGCTGCTGGTAATGAACTTGCTGCAATCCACGTATTTGTTACGGGTGGAGTTGCCATCATCAACGATCTGCACAGGGATGGGATAGACCTTGCCGTCTTTCAAGTTATAGCGGAACAGTTCACCACCGTTTTCATAGACGATGTCATTGTCGCCCAAGGAGGGGTATTTGATGTCATAGTAGGTGTAGTCGGTCACCTTGGTGGTCTGTTTGGTCTTGAGGTCATAGACGAAGAGGTTCATCGTGCGGTCGCGGTCGCTGCAGAAATACACCTTGTCGCCGACCCACATCGGGAAGATGTCTTGGGCGTCGTTGTTGGTGATATTTTCGATTTTCTTGGATTTGAAATCATAGATCCACACGTCATCAGCCATACCTCCTTTGTAATATTTCCAAGTGCGGAACTCGCGCATCACGCGGTTGTAGGCGATCTTCTTGCCATCGGGGGAATAGGAGATCCAGCCGCCTTCGGGTAGGGGAAGCTGTTCGGCGATGCCGCCTTCGATGTTGGCAAGGAAGAGCTGGCCAACGAAGTCATCCCAGCTTTGCTTGCGGGAGCGGAACACGATGTTTTTGTTGTCCTTCCAAGCCATCACCATGTTGTTGGGACCCATGCGGTCGCTGACATCGTCGCGGCCGAGGGTGGCCGTGTAGGTGAGTCGGGTAGGGGTGCCGCATTCGGGGTAGGGCATCACATAGACTTCGGTGTTGCCGTCATACTGTCCGGTGAAGGCGAGGTGCTTGCCATCGGGGGAGAAGCGGGCGAACATCTCGTAGCCGTCAACATCGTTGGTGATCTTGTGGGCGATGCCGCCTTTGATGTCAACGCGGTAAAGGTCTCCACCATGGGTAAATACGACGTCATTGCCGTGAATGGTTGGGAATCGGAGCATCTTGGCCTGTTCTTGGGCGAAGGCTGTGGCTCCCAAAAGAAGCAGCAGTGAGAAAGCAAGTAGTTTTTTCATGGCTATGATAAGTTTAGAGTTAATTGTTTCGCAATGACGGGGACGACTTTGATGTCTTCACCCAGGTAAACCAGGTAAGAGTCGATCTTTTTGTTGACGATTTTCTTCAGCACGGAAGCGTATTGCATCAGTTGTTCGTGGTGCTCGTCATCTTCCTTGCCGGTCTTGTAGTCCAGCAGGATGATCCTGTCTGCCATTTCGGCATACCTATCGGGGCGAAGGATGCCGTAGTCTTTCGAGAGGAGTTCACATTCGTTCTTCACCTTGGCCTGTGGACTGAATGCCTCGCCGATGATGGGGTGTCTGGCCATTGCTCCGACGAGAGACTTCAGGTGGTTCAAGACGTCGGCGTTGAAGGTGCCGGCATCAAGATAGGGCTTCAGCGTCTTGTCAATGTCCTCTGGCAACTTGATGGTGGAGAGGACCAGATGTACGAAGTCGCCCCATTCCCTGGGCTGCATCTTGTTTTCCGGGGAGATCCAAAACATGGTGGGGTCCGGATCGATCTTGATTTTGTCGTACCAATCGCCAGCCTTCGATTCGTTGAAAAACGGTTTCGGTTGGCCTTCAAGGTTTTCTTTCTTGACGATTTTTCCTGTCAAGGGGTTCCCATATTGATATACCTTATGTCCTTCTTCGTCCGCAACGGGGTTGAGGGTGCCCTTTCCCAAAAATGTCATGAAAGGGCTGTGGCCATTGTCTTTTGCCAGAGACTCTATAAAGACATACAGTCGTTGCTCCGCTCGGGTAAAGGCCACATAGTGCAGATTCAGGTTGTCAAGTATGGTTTTCTGCTGGTCAACATCGAATATTTCTTGTGCCTTGGCTGACCATTTCTTGCTTTGGGTGGTGATTTCGAATTGGATCTTTTCAAGATTGGGGATCTTTTCAAATCCAAGTGCTTCAGGGGCGATCCAGATGCTGTTAGTCTTCTTCTTGGCAAGGTTGTCTATGACAAATGGATAGATGACCACGGGGTACTCCAAACCTTTGGACTTGTGGACGGTCAGGATGTTCACGGCATCGGCGCTCCCGGGAATGATAGAAAGTTCGCCTTCTTTTTTCTCCCAAAACTCAAGGAAAGCGCCGATCCCGACCTCGTCGGTGGACTGCCATTTGAACACCACATCGAGCAGGAAGTTGAGGTAGGAGTCCTCTAACGTGTTGAATTGGTAGAGCCTCATCAGCGCAGCGCAGATGTCGTATAGGCTATAGGATTTGTCGAGCAAAGTCTTCAATGTGTTGGGCTCCAGCTCGATGAGTTTTTCCAGAGTCTCTTCGCCGTCAGCGATGGATTTGGCCTTTTCAAATACCTGATTGACAATACCGTCTTTGATGTGCCCATGGGTCAGATTCCAATAGTAGAGTACTGCTGCCACGACGACCTTGTTGTCTGGATGGATAAGGTAGGACAAGGTGTTGATGATCAGTTGGACCTTGTCGGAAGAGCTCAGCAGCAAAGATTCGGCGGAGGTGATGGCCATCCCTTGATCGTTCAAGTAATTGGCCACGGCGGATCCTATCTTGTTGGTGCGCACCAGCACGGCGATGTCTTTATTCTTGAATCCTTGTTCCAACAGTTCTTCAATGAGCTCCTTGATGCGTTCCAGCATGACTTCTTTTTTGTTGCTGCCATTGAAAGTCTCAAATTGTACCAATCCTTCGTTTTTGGAATGCACTTTCTGCTCGATGGACACGCTTTTGTTGAACCGGGGATCATCGTCCAGATAGACTTTCCTATAGGGTTCGGGGAGATAGCGCTCAGCGCAGTATTGGAAGAAAACGTTGTTGAATTCCACGACGTTTTTGAACGAACGGTAATTGGTGTCCAGTCTGTTGAACTGGAAGTTGTTGATCAAAGTGTTTTCGAAGATGTCGAAGGCTTCGCTGTTGTCAGGCTTCTGGTAAATCTCCGGCAGGCTGGCTATCTGTCCCACCTCGCCACTACGCCAGCGGTAGATGGATTGTTTTCCATCGCCCACGATCATGCTCATGTTTTGTGTTGACAATCCGTTGTCGAGCAATGGGACAAGGTTTTGCCATTGCAGTACGGAGGTGTCCTGGAACTCGTCAATGAAGAGGTGACGGAAATGCTCACCAATGCGTTCATAGATGAAGGGCACCGAGAAGTCGCCGAGGATATCGTTGATACGCTTGTTGAATTCCGAGATGGGGACCACCTGCTCTTCTCCAATATAGGCATTCATCTCAGCCTTGATGATGGACCTGAGTACATAGAGGCTGAGCTGCTGTTGTACTGAGCGATAGAAGTGGTAGGCGCCGATGTGGTCGCGGTATGCTTTCAGACAAGGGAGCACGGTGTCGTTGAAATCCTTGTTGATGCTGTCGAAGCGGGAACCCAGCTTTTTTTGCAATTCTTTGGTGTGCCAGTTGTATTCGCCATTTAGTAGCTGAATTTGGTTGTCTTCCAGAACATTGTAGGTTTCCGCTCTGAAGCTTTTCAAAAGCTTCAAACTGGGATTGGATTCCTTGCGATTGAAGGAGTCTTCCGTGAATCCGTTCTTTTGCATAAAGGAATCCATCGCCTTGACATACCCGTCGGCGGATTCCTCAATGGCTTCCTTGTGGGACTTGATGTTGCCCTTGAGGAGAATAACTGTGGTTTTGTAATCGGTTTCCGATTTGAAAAGACTCTGCTCGTTTCTTAGGAAAGCATTTTCCTTGAAAAGCTTTTTGATGAAATCATGGATAAAATAGGAGACGGGCTTGTTGATTTCGTTGTCGAAATTAATTCCGTAAAAGTCTTCCAGGATTGTATTGAGGAATGGATTGGATGGGCCGATTTGTTCTTCTATTCTTTCGGTGATGGCGTCTGCGACAGCATCTTCATCAATGCTGGTGTTGAATTGTGTCGGCAGTCCCAACTCCTTGGCGAAGGACTTGGACAGTTGTTGGAAGAAGGCGTCGATGGTGGAGACACAGAAGCTACTGTAGTCATGAATGATGCTTTGAAACAAGCATTTCGCGTTGGATTTCAAAGCGTTTCGCTCGATATGGAGATCATCAAGCAGGGTCTTCTCCATGTCCTTGGGCTCTTCACCTAAATCACTGTTGATGATGTCGGCAAGATGGTTGAGGATCTTCGCCTTCATCTCATTGGCCGCCATGTTGGTGAAAGTAATGGCCAGGATATGGTTGTAATTATTGATGGATCCTTCATCTTTCAGGCAAAGTTCCAGGTACTCTTTGACGATGGTGTAGGTCTTGCCTGAACCGGCGGAGGCTTGATAGACTTTGAAGGCTTTATTCGGTTGGTTCATCTTGCTCAGCTGGGGTTTCTTTTTTGGTAGTTCTGTTGATGATAGGGCCGTTGGGAAGGGTGACGTGCTTTCTCTTCTTGAAGATGTCCCTGAACCGGTCGAAGCTCTTGTTATAGGAGAGGCCGATGCCTTGTGTGTAGGGGGCCATCTTGTAATAGGTGTACTGGTAGTAGTAGGTGTTGTAGTTGGAACGGTTGAAGACCTGGGCACTGAGGCGTCCATCTTTGGTGATCTTGTAATCCACGTTCACGTCGCCTACGATGTTGGTCGAGTTGGAGGCGTAGGTGGTGTTGGGCCTGATGACACCGAAGTTGGTCTCAATGGTCAGGCGGTCGTCGAACAGCTGTTTCTTCATGGCGACTGTCATCTCTTCGCTGGTGAGTTCGTCGCCTGCCTTGTAACTGACGTTGATGTCGATGTCATTGGTGAACTGGGAGATGAAGTCGTTGAGTTGGCTGGTCAACAGGCCATAGCTGCCGCCACCGCTACCGTAGTTGAATGAGTTGAACACGAGAAGCGACACCGTTTGCATAAAGACATCGGATTGGTTGGTGGTGTCGATGACGTAGAACACCGCTTGTTGCAGGTCTTCCGAAGCGTTGGGAAGACGGATGCCGAAGGTGATGTCGGGGTTCAACAGCTTGTTCTTGAGGTGGACCAGACACTCCACCTTTACGTTGCTGGAACTCATGCTGGTAGTGTCAATCAGTCCCAACGAGCTCAGCGAGGCTTTGGTTTGGTAAACGCCTGTGGCATCGATCGTGCCATTGACGGGGTCTCCAGTCCAAGAGATGCTGCTGCCGGGATCCAGCGAGAAGGTACGCTTGATGATATCCTGAACGTTAAGCACCAAGCTTCCCGAGGAGATGACATAGTCCCCGATGAGTGAGAGTGCGTTGGTGGAGGTGGCGAGTCCCAACTTGATGTTACCGTCGCCTTTGGCTTCCATGGATCCGAGGTTGTTGGGCAAGGCAATCTTGATCTGAGCGTCGTCATTAGCCCTTAAGTCCATGGCGATATTGAGATTGCTCTTTCGTCGCTCTTCGGTCGGGGCGATCTCTTCTTCTTCCTTGGAAGCGATTTCTTCTTTGCTGACAAAGGTGATGAAGTCGTGTTGTTTGACACTGGAATTGCCTCCCAACGGGATGGTCATGATGGTCCCTTTCCGCGTCAATGCCTTGATGTCCAGGTTCAAGTCATCGATAGGACCCTTGACACTTACCACACCGTTGGCGACGGCCGACCCATAGAACGAAGGACTGGTCTTGGCATTGGTGGCCATGGCCAGGAAGTTGTTGGGATACATCTTGATGTCCAGGAAGAGGTCTTTCAGATGGTCATGCGAGATGTAGCCGCTCACGTCAGCCGTGTTGCCCAAGGTGTCTGTCAAGGAGAGCTGGTCGATGGTGATGAGGTTCTCGGACAGCGTGATGGTGGGACTGAAGGTGTAGAACGTGTTTAGGAAATTGATTTTGCATCCGCCGTCCTGGATGTTGACAGAGCCTTGGATGTCAGGTTCGCTGAGCGATCCTTTGATGTCAACTTGACCGTAGCAGGTGCCTTGCAGCCTTTGTGCGATGTTGGTGATGAATGGTGCGAGGATGCCCATGTTCAGACTGTCGATACTCAGCTTGAAATCCAGATTGTCAGCTTCCTGTTGCGGGTAGAAGGACCCTGCCAAGTTGACGATCCGCTGGGCCTGGTTAATCAGTCCCAAGTCTAGGTCGATGGAGTTCTGCGCATTGTTCCATTGGCTGGAGATCTCGGCATCGCCGTAAACCTCGTTGTTGAGCCCTAGTTCTTTGATGGTCAAGTCGGCCAGGATGGACTTGTCGTTTTTCAGGTCGCTGACGGTCGCTTCGCCGAAGATTTTGCCTCCCAGCTCGAGTCCCTTGCCTTTGGTGAGGAAGTTGATGGTTGCCAGGTCAAAGGCATGGAAGGCTACAGAGAGGGTGTCTTCGGCGGTCATGGGGACCATGCCGTTGATCTTCAGGCTTTGCTCTTGGTTGTGGAGTGCAATGTTGGAAATTTGTATCTTGTCACCATCGATGACGACCAGGTTGTCGGGGGTGCCTGTCCAAAGTGCATCGTTCAGCAGGATCTCGGCTTTGTTGAAATTGAATCTTCCGCCTTCCGCCGTAGGGATGAAGGAAGCCTTGAGGTCTGCTTTGTTATGGATGACTTGCTCGTCGTCCGACCAGGTGACGTTGGCAAGGATGCTGTCGTTCTGCAGCGATGCCATCAATGTCACGGCATCGAAATCAAGACGGTTCTTGTTAGTGTCCGTACTGTCGCGGAAGATGACATGGTCCACATTAAGTCTGGTGAGCGACCGTCTAGGTGAGCTGATGTTCTTGCACTCGATGTTTTCGATCTTGAGGTTGTTGACATTGACGTATTGGGAACGAAGGGTCAGGTTCAGGGAGTTGGATTTGGTGGTGAAAGTGCCTTTCAACGTGGTGTTCTTCGCCACTTCGATACTGGGTGCGAAAAGGTCGGTGAGCGGTTGGGGGTTCTTCAGGTTCATGGAGACCACGAAGTCTTGTTCAGCGGTCTTCTTGGTTTTCTTGAAGGCTTCAAGGTCATCTGTCCACTGCGGGATCTCCACATAATGGGTCACATATTGCTTGAAGGCAGTACCTATGGTGGTGAAATCCATCTTTCCAGCCATGCTGAAGTCAAGGAAGTCGCAGTCCATACTGATACGTTTCTGGAAACGGCTGTCATTGACGATAGAGGCTTCAAGGTCGTCCATGGCGTATTGTTTCCCGTCTTTCTTCAGCAAGAGGTTCTCGATGGCCAAGGTGCCTTCGGTTTGGTTGAAGTCGTTGAAATTCTTGACGTTGGCCCTAATCGTGGTATGTTCAAGGGAAAGGGAGCCTTCTTTGATGATGTTGAGCTTGCGTATGTCGGCTTGGGTGATGGTTGCGACGAAGTCACCGTTCATGGCCTTGGGATTGTTGAAGTCGAGCCCACCGCTGAAGTCGAAGACGAGCTCGTCGTCGTCGATGTTGACCTTGCCGTTGAAGCTCTTGTTTTTCAAGTAGCCGTTCAAGGCGATTTCGTCAATGGTGTTTCCCAGAATCTGGGCATCGCAGGCGTTGCCGACGACGTCGAGTTCCAACCCTTCTGTTTTGCTTTGCTGGCCTGTGACATGGGCCACCAGGTCAAGGCTGCCCACCTTGTCCGGTGCGTTGGCGAGAATCCCCACGTTAAGTCCCTGCGCTTCGATGTCGCCTTCGAAGATCCTGTTGTGACTGGGGCCGAGGTGCATGGCTAGATTGGTGTTGAGGTTTCCGATCTCGGAGGTGGCAAACAGTTCCGCGTTGAATTTATTCATCGAGCCGGAGTAGTATCCTTTGATTGTTCCGCGACCGAGGGGAGCCAAGGAAGCTGGGATGGGGATGGTCTTGGTTGAGGTGGGGATGTGGAAGTTGGCCAGGTCATCGTAAGAATAATTCAACTTATTGATTCTCAATGTATGATTGCCATTGACAAAGTCCAAAGGTTCCATGGATAAGGAGCCTTCAAATTGGGTGCGCTTGCCCAAACTGCATTTCAGGTCGTCGATCCTGAAACCGCTGACAGGACCAGTCATCTTTCCTTGCATCTCGATGGGGTCGGTCATTTGGTACAGGACCTTGGTGAAAGGTCCCAAGTCGCTCAAGAGCATGGTGGTAGGCCGGATGTCGGCTTCAAACTCCACCTTGTTGACGAAGTCCTTGAACGCCTTGTAGTCTGGATAAAGCATGTGGAGATCCAGGTCCAGATGGCTGTTGTTGGTTGCGGTCGTCAGGTTGTCAAGGAGGATGCCGTGAGAGGAGACGTTGACATCGCTTTCGAGGTATTTGAGCGTGAAGCCGCTCCATTCGTTGGCAGCGAGATGGTTGATCCTACCTACGATGGAATCGCCGTTGATGAGGAACCTTTCGCCATCCATGTTGATATCGGTGACGTTGATGTGTGCATAGTCCATGAGCTGGGCCTCGGTTTTCTCTGGATGGTCCTTGTTCTGATCCCAATATTGGAAATCCAGGCCGTGTACCAGGATGCGGTCGATCTGGATGGCGACAGGTTTGGTGTCCTTATCTTTTTTCTTCTTGGCAAAGGTGTCTATCAGGAACTGGAAGTTCAGATGGCTTTCACCCTCGTAGGTGATCAAGTTGGCTTCGGCATCGGTCAGTTCAACACGGTCCACGTGGATGTTGCCATGGATGATGTCTTCCATCACGGGACGGGCCTTGAGTTGTTTGATCTTCAATAAGTTATTGTTTTCCAGGTCTTTAACCTGAAAATAGTCAATGGTGATGGTAAAGTTAGGGGAGATGTTCAATCTTCCGATTCGGACTTCAGCGCCTGTCTTTGACGACACGTAACCTCCGGCGATACGGATCACAAACTTCTGGATGATAGGGTCTTGGATGGCAACGAAGATACTCATGATGAACGAAATGATCACCACGATAAAAACAAGTATGCTATGTATAAGCTTTTTTTTAATAATTTTGAGCCTCCAAATCTCAGTGCATGAATGAATATATATTAGGCATCGAGTCATCTTGTGACGACACTTCTGCCGCGGTTCTCCAAGGGACGTGCGTGCTCTCCAATGTCATTGCTGGTCAGAAGGTTCACGAGAAATACGGGGGTGTGGTTCCCGAATTGGCCTCGCGTGCCCACCAGCAAAATATCATCCCCGTCATCGACACGGCCTTGAAAGATGCAAATATAAATAAAAAACAATTAAGTGCAATTGCTTTTACACGTGGTCCCGGACTTTTAGGTTCTTTGCTTGTAGGTACCTCATTTGCAAAGGCTTTTGCGCAGACATTGAATATTCCCATGGTCGAAATAGACCACATGAACGCCCATATCCTGGTGCATTTTGCCACGGATGCCACCCATACAGAGGTGCCCGACTTCCCTTTCCTGTGCCTTACTGTATCGGGAGGACACACCCAGATCGTGATTGTGAAAGATTATTTCGACATGGAAGTCATCGGCAAGACGATTGACGATGCCGCAGGGGAAGCCTTTGACAAGACTGCCAAGATCTTGGGTCTGCCCTATCCTGGGGGACCTGTGATCGACAAGTTGGCAAAAATCGGTAATCCCGAGGCTTTCAGTTTCGCCAAGCCGAGCATCCCGAATTTGGATTATAGCTTCAGTGGTTTGAAAACCAGTATCTTATATACAGTTCGCGACCAGCTGAAGGTCAACCCGAATTTTATTGAAGAAAACAAAGAGGATCTTTGCGCCTCGGTGCAGAAGACCATCATCGATATCCTGATGAACAAACTGATCAAAGCCAGCAAGCAGACTGGAATCAAAACCGTGGCTATTGCCGGTGGTGTGAGTGCCAACAGCGGCCTCCACGACGCCATGCTGGCCGCTGGCGAGAAATACCACTGGAAGGTGTTCATCCCACGCCTGAGCTATAGCACCGACAATGCTGCAATGGTAGCCGTGGCGGGGTATTTCAAGTATTTGAAAGGGGAATTTGCGTCGCAAGATCTGACGCCTTATGCAAGGCAGAGCTTGAGGGAAACGGAAAACGGAGAACGGAAAACGGAAAACTAAAGATATGAAACGAATAGTAAGGGTAACATTGGCAATTGTTGCGTTGATGCTTGTTTCAGGTAGGGGATATGCCCAGCAGTCTCAAACCTACCTGGTTGCTGATTTCGATGAATACGATATTGAAAAGGCGCTGGAACTGTGCCAAAAAGGAGGAATTGGCCTGCTGGTCCATCAACATCCTTTTGCATATTACGGTGATTACGAATGGAATAATCATTTCGCCAGCGATAGCAGGGCGGTGGCTAGAATGGTGCGCAAGGCTGCGAATGTGGGTGTTCAACTCGGCGTCATGGCCAGGACGGATGCCCTCAGCCCTGAGGCAGTGTCTGCATCCGAGGTGATGCATCTGCGCAGGAGTGGCTCGCTGGAGTTGTTCGACGACTTGGATGCCCAAGACAAGGATATCGCCGTCAAGCGGACGGACCTGCTGAAGAATCCCTCTTCGTTGAACCTGATTCTAGTGGATAACGAACTCATCTCCTACAGTACCATGGAATTGTCGGGCGAGATCATCTTGCTGCATCGCTGTACCCGTGGGGCTTTTGGATCGGAGATCACTTCCCATAGCATTGATGCCCCCACGTACAAGATCTGGGATTCACCAGACCGCCTGCTTGCTCCCGATGACATGCTGTCCAACGAGATGAAAGCAAATCTCCAGAAGCAGTTGGAGGTGAGCGGCATTTCCTTCGTGCTCTACGAAGGCGACAAGGGACAGGAAATGGTGGATGAGTCGATGCGTGTCCGTCAAGCGGAACGCTGGGCCGGCGATGAGGAACCGAAGGAAGGTACCTCGCTGGGATGGTTCTCGATTCATGCTGCCGACAAGAAACGGACCAGTACCACCGTGGAGGACTTGGAGTGGATGTTGTCAAAAGCCATCGGTCATCAGGCCTGCTTCGGTTTGCTGATTGATGAAAGGGCAATGAAACACCATGGCGGCCTTGACCAGATGCTTTCGGTGATGAAGCTGTGGAGACGACTTGACGACGCCGGAGTGTTTACCGAGGCACAGAGAGCCAGGATGAGGGACCCCTATGCCAATTGGCATATCGAAACGATGAGCGACAGCTTGTATCTGCTCTTCCCGATGAATACCTCACGGCAGTACCGCTGCACTTTCAAGGAGTCGGAACCTGGACTCTACACCACGGATCCGATGACTTGGGTTTCCACTTCGGAATCCCGCTTCGGGTTGCAGTTGGTCTGTGTGGGAAAAGAACCGGTGAAGAACCCTATGGTGGGTACCGAGAAGAGCTTGATCATGTTTCCGTGTACCTTGAACCATGGCCAGCGTTTGGTATATAATTTCAATGAAGTAGCCTATCTTACGGATCTGAATTACAATGTCATAAAAGAAATGACGCCTGAAGGCACATCCATCCTTCCCGAGGGTAGCTCCGAGGTGCGTGTGATGTGCGAAGGTGGGCGAAAACGTCAACCGGAGCTGATTGTGCGTTATCAGGTCCGCGAGAAGCCCGAGATGCTTAACCTTGCCGCTGCGGATAAACCTTTGTATGCCCCACGGGTTTTGATTGTTTTGTATGATGGGGAGGTGGGGAAGGAACCCTTGAAGTATGCCATCAATGAATATGGGGCCGAGGTGCTTTATGAATACAACATCCTCAAAGGATTTGCCATTCGGATTCCTGCGGACGACAATATTGAGGATGCCATCAAGTATTTTAGAGAGGTGGAAGGCGTGATTTCAGTTGAAAAAGACAAGATGCTTCATCTGGATTGATGATAAATGGTGGGAATATCACCATAAATGGGGATTGGGGCGCTGGACCATCCTCCTTACCTTTGCCGTCTAAAACGGATTGCTATGATTACACTGGATAAACTCGAGATCGGTAAGTCGGCCATCGTAAAAAAAGTCGGTGGCGAAGGTCCGCGTCGTCAGCATTTTCTCGATATGGGCGTCATTCCTGATGCATACGTCAAGTTGGTGAAGTATGCCCCCTTGGGAGACCCGATGGAGGTTTTAATCCATGGCTATTCACTGACGTTGCGCATCGCTGATGCCAGACTCATCGAGGTGGAACCCTCTGAGGAAGAGCCGACGGTGGACCCGATGGATCCCAACAAGCTCTATGCCACGGCATTGCACGACCATAACGCCCACCCGGGTCTCGGTGAGGAAGGCATCTATCACGACAAGACCCATGAGAATCCGCTTCCCAAGGGTACCAAGCTTACCTTTGCCTTGGCTGGACAGCAGAATTGTGGCAAGACGACGCTCTTCAACCAGCTGACTGGCGCCAACCAGCATGTGGGCAACTTCCCAGGGGTCACCGTGGATCGTAAGGACGGTGTGATCAAAGGCCATCCTGAGACTTCTGTCACCGACTTGCCCGGGATCTATTCGCTGTCGCCTTATACCTCAGAAGAGATTGTCTCCCGCCAATTCATCATCGATGAGAAGCCCAAGGCCATCATCAATATCGTGGATGCCAACAACATCGAGCGCAACCTTTACCTTACCATGCAGTTGATGGAACTTGGCGTTCCCATGGTGCTGGCACTCAATATGATGGATGAGGTACGGAACAATGGCGGTACCATCCTGGTCAATGAAATGGAGAAAATCTTGGGGTTGCCTGTGGTTCCCATCTCTGCCTCGAAAAACGAAGGCATCTCCGAGTTGGTGGATCACGCCATCCATATCGCACAATATCAGGAGGCCCCCTTGCGGCAGGATTTCTGCGACAAGGACGACCATGGAGGCGCAGTGCATCGTTGTCTGCATAGCATCATGCATCTCATTGAAGACCATGCCCAACGAGCTGACATCCCTGTGCGTTTTGCCGCTTCCAAGCTTATCGAAGGCGACGAGGTGGTGATGGAGGCATTGCATCTTTCTCAAAACGAGAAGGAGACCTTGGAACATCTCATTGTCCAGATGGAAGAGGAACGAGGTCTTGACCGTGCCGCTGCGATGGCTGAGATGCGTTTCACCTTTATCAAGCGCCTCTGCGGAAAGACGGTGGTGAAACCTAAGGAAAGCAAGGAATACCGCCGTAGTCGTCGCATGGACCGGATCCTTACCGGGAAATGGACCTCCATCCCGATTTTCGTTTTGGTGATGGTGGCCATCATCTATCTCTCCATCGACCTTATCGGCGCTCCGTTGCAAGATTGGCTTGATCAGGGCATCACATGGCTTGCCGGGGTCTGCGGTGCAGCCTTGGCCCGTTGGGATGTCAACCCGGCGGTGCAATCCCTGGTGGTTGACGGCATCTTTGGTGGCGTGGGTAGTGTGCTGAGCTTTGTGCCCATCATCATCCTGCTGTTTTTCTTCTTGAGTCTGCTTGAGGATAGTGGCTACATGGCCCGTGTGGCTTTTGTGAGCGACAGTTTCCTGCGTAAGCTTGGCCTTACAGGGCATAGTATCGTGCCTATGTTGATTGGTTTCGGATGCACTGTACCAGCAGTGATGGCTTCGCGCACACTGCATTCCACGCACGACCGTTGGCGCACTGTCTTGCTGACGCCTTTCATGAGCTGCTCGGCTAAGATCCCGATCTATGGGTTTTTCACCAGTATGTTTTTCCCCGGTCATGGGGGCTTGGTGCTGATTTGTCTCTATCTTCTGGGCATCATTGTCGGCATCGTCACGGCGTTGATTACCAAATGGGTGGGACGTAAAGGTGATGTGGCGCCTTTTGTGATGGAACTGCCCAACTACCGTCTGCCAAGTGCCAAGAATGTGGCGCATCTGTTGTGGGACAAGACCAAGGACTTCGTGCAACGTGCGTTCACGGTCATCTTCTTGGCTACCTTGGTGATCTGGTTCCTGCAGACTTTTGACTTCCATTTCCAGATGGTGGAGAATGGTGAAGGCAGTATGCTGGCCAGTGTGGCGGGGTGGATCGCTCCGGTGTTCCGTCCGCTGGGATTGGGCAACTGGCAGGTGGTGACGGCCTTGATCAGTGGGTTCATGGCCAAAGAGAGCGTGGTCGCTACTTTGGAGGTGCTGAATGCCATGCCTTTGTTCACTACGGTCACATCGATCTCCATGTTGGTGTTCTGCCTGCTCTACACGCCTTGCGTGGCCGCTGTCGCGTCCATCCGTCGCGAATTGGGCACCAAGTGGATGTTTTTCATCATCGTTTTCCAGTGTGTAGTTGCCTGGCTTGTTGCTTGGCTGGCCTATCTCCTTGCTAACGCGGTCATCGGATGAATCTTGCTACAGTCATCGTTTTGCTCGTAGTGCTAGCCCTTGTGGTGCTGGCGGTTGTCACCTTGCGCAAAGGCAAGCGCTCCTGTTGTGACAGTAAGGATAAAAAAACAGGAGGCAGTTGCGCCTCCTGTAATGTTGATTGTCCCTTGAAGAGAATGCGGAATTCTGAATGCGGAATTCGGAATTAACCTCCTGGAGGCAATAATTCCGCATTCCGCATTATTTCGGCGCGTTCTTAAGGATGTCGCAGAGGAAGTCCCAGAACATCTGTGCGGTCTTGATTTCGAGGCGTTCGTCTGGGGAGTGGACGCCGCGGAGGGTAGGACCGAAGCTGATCATGTCCATGCCTTTGATCTTGTCGCCGATGAGGCCGCATTCCAGTCCGGCGTGGATGGCGCGCACCTTCGGGTCTTTGCCAAAGCGTTTCTTATAGACTTTCACGGCGATGTCGCAGATCTTCGACTTGGGGTTGGGGGTCCAGCCTGGGTAGCCGTCGGTGTGTTCCACGTCGGCGCCGGCGAGGTTGAAGATGGTCTCCACCATGTTGGCGACGTTTTCCTTGGCTGAGTCGATGGAGCTACGCTGTGAGGTCTGGATGAAGAAGTAGCCTTCTCTCTTCTTGCAGGAAGCCAGGTTGGTGGATGTCTCCACGAAGTTCGGGATGGTTTGTGACCATTCGATGACGCCGTGAGGGCAGGCGTAGAGTGCGTTGAGCAGCTCGAACTGTGACACTTCGTCAATGACGACATCCGGCTGGATCTCGGCTTTCTCGGCTACGACGGTGATGCCTGGGTCGGCCACTTGGTATTCGTTCTTGAAGTAACCTTCCATCTCCTTGCAGTATTTCACGAAGTCGTCGCAGCATTCGTTAGGCAGATAACCCACGGCGGTAGCTTCGCGGGCGATGGCGTTGCGGAGGTTGCCGCCTTGGAAGTCGTAGAGGGCGAAGTCATAACGGCCTGTGGCATCCCAGAGGATGCGGGTCAGCAGTTTGTTGGCGTTGGCGAGGTTCTTGTTGATGTCGTCGCCGGAGTGGCCACCTTTAAGGCCTTTCACGGTGACGCGGTAAGCGGTGGCGTTTTCCGGAGCGGGTTCCAGGTCGTACCACATCTTCACGATGGTGTCCATACCGCCGGCGCAGCCGATGAAGATCTCGCCTTCGTCTTCAGAGTCGAGGTTGAGGAGGATGCGGCTCTTCATGTGTTTCGGGTCGAGGGCTTCGGCGCCGGTGAGGCCGGTCTCTTCATCGACGGTGAAGATGCATTCCAGCGGACCGTGTTTCACCTTTGGGTCGGCGATGACAGCCAGCGCAGCGGCCACGCCGATGCCGTCGTCAGCACCGAGGGTGGTGCCGTTGGCGTGCAGCCATTCGCCTTTGATGACGGCCTCGATGGGGTCTTTCTCAAAGTCGTGCACTTTGTCGCCGTTCTTCTCGCACACCATGTCCATGTGGGCCTGGAGGGCGATCATCTTACGGTCTTCCATGCCTTTGGTGGCCGGCACGGTCATGATGATGTTGCCGCATTTCTCTTTGACGTATTTCACTTTGTGGTCTTTGGCCCATTTTTCAAGGTATTCGACCATTTTGGCTTCTTTCTTGGAGGGACGTGGCACGTTGAGAATGCCTTGGAATTCCTTCCACATGCCCGCAGGGGCGAGTTTTAAGATGGATTCGTTCATGTATGTAGGATTTAAAGATTTAGAATTTCAAAATTTCAAAATTCGTTTAATTCGTAAAATTCGCCGTTCAAGATTCGTTTAATTCGTAAAATTCGCCGTTCAAGATTTCAAGATTCGAATGGTTTCTTCGGGGTCTTCGGATTTGAACACGGCATTGCCAGCCACGAGGATGTCGGCTCCTGCTTCATAAAGTGCGGCGGCATTTTGGGTGTTTACCCCGCCATCCACCTCGATCATGGTGTCAAGTCCTTGGTCTTCGATCATCGCTTTCAGCCTACGGATCTTCCCGAAGGTGCGCTCGATGAACTGTTGTCCGCCGAAGCCGGGGTTCACACTCATTAAAAGCACTAAATCGAGGTCGCCGACGATATCTTCCAGCACGGCCACGGGGGTATGCGGATTCAGTACTACGCCAGCCTTCACGCCGAGGGCCTTCAGCTGCTGCACGGCACGATGGATATGGGTGCTAGCCTCGTAGTGGAAGGTGATGATGTCTGCACCTGCCTTGACGAAGGCCTCAAAATATTTTTCGGGCTCTACGATCATCAGGTGGACGTCCAGCGGTTTTTCAGCTTGCTGGCTGATGGCTTGTACTACGGGGATGCCGAACGAGATGTTGGGCACGAAGCGGCCATCCATGATGTCGCAGTGGAACCAGTCGGCCTCGCTGCGGTTGACCATGTCGATGTCTTTTCCTAGGTTGAGGAAATCCGCAGAGAGCAGGGAAGGGGCGAGCAGTTTCATAGATAATAGATAATAGATAAAAGATAAAAGTCAAGAGTTTTATTGTGGCAAATATATTCAATCTTCGTGGAATGATGAAGGTTTTTTTTGATTTTTTTAATTACTAGATAAGTTCTATATTATTGAAGTTTTGATTATTATTATAAATTAGAAATAAATTAATTAAATTTAACGTAATAATCAAAATATTTATATTATCTTTGCTGATGAAATAACAAAAGAAGCTATAAAAATCGAAGAAAAAGTATCTCATGAAAGCGCTAAGTATTCAAAAAAGCAGTTATCTTCGCAGCATCAATAAAGCAATTCCAATGGATAAAGATTTTTATGCTCCGACAACCAGAGAAGAAGCTCATCGTCGTATCGAGGAAGCGGAGCGTGATATCGCTGAGGGGAAAGTAGTGCCACATGAAGAAGTAATGAGGCGGGCTTGGGAATTGCTTAAGAAATATGGTTGTTGATTGGCGTGAAAAGGCTCAACAACATTGGATTGAGCAGTTGGAGTATTGTGCCCAGACTTTTGGTGAACCGACGGCGTCAGGTTTTATTAAGAGTACTGACGCCAGGATTGAAAGAATCTGTAAGTTCCCGGAATCGGGAACTAGAGAGCCATTGTTGAATGACAAAGAGATGGTTTATCGGTATGTGTTTGTTCAGAAGCATGTGAAACTCATCTATCGATACGATGAGGAGCTACAGACTGTCTTTATTGAGGATGTCTGGAATACTAAAATATTGCCAGAACACCTTGTGGATGGGATGAAATAATTCCAAAATCTTGTTTCTTTCATAAAACAATCTTATTTTTGCCTTGTCAGCAATCTATCGCAGGGTAAGGCAGTGTTCGACTTTCATGTTTCATGTATACGCAACAACTCTTTCTACGGCTACAACGACTTCACCGCCAAACAACCCCGTCAGGCGACCCTCGAAGGATAAAAAAAAGCCCTCCGTTTCCGAAGGGCTTTTTTAAAAATCCAAAGATCTTAACCGAGATAACTCTTAAGGATCTTGCTTCTGCTCGTGTGTTTCAACCTACGAATGGCCTTCTCCTTAATCTGACGCACACGTTCACGCGTCAAGTCAAACTTTTCTCCAATCTCCTCCAATGTCATCGGGTGACTGCCGTTCAATCCGAAATAAAGTCGGACCACATCGGCCTCACGCGGTGTCAGCGTGGAGATGGCTCGGTCAATTTCTTTGCGTAACGACTCATACAGAAGTTCCGTCTCAGGGGTGGGTGCCTCTTCGCTCTTCAGGACGTCGTACATGGTGTTGTCTTCGTCTTGGATCAGCGGGGCGTCCATCGAGATGTGACGTCCGGCATTTTTCATGGATTCTTTGACCTCTGCCTCCGTGATTTCCAGCACCTCGGCAATCTCCTCTGCATTGGGTTCACGCTCATACTCTTGCTCCAGCTTGGCGTAAGCTTTGTTGATTTTGTTGATGGAACCGATTTTGTTCAGAGGGAGACGGACAATACG
>JAGCPJ010000074.1 GCA_017965765.1 Bacteroidales bacterium | reverse complement strand
TTACAGAATGCACCTCTCGGTATCGTTTACACCGACGAAGCTGAACACCACTGGTGGGGTCCCTACGGCGACAACGCACAAGTTGAATCTGTGAGTGGAAGCTACCTACCCGATGGCATTGAAAGTGCCACCAAACCTGGAGGCGGTAGCGTGGGTTGGGACATCTACACCTTCTTCGAGCCCCAGTATCACTGGATCAACTTGAAGCGTAACAGTGCCAGCCACTACCACTTTGACGAGCCGCATAACAATATCGTTTACACCAACGAGACCACTTTCGTACCTGGCAAGGGCTACATGATGGCCGTCGAGACCGACAGCTACCTGTCCAACACCGGCGTGCTGACCAACAAGGACTTCACCGTGGCTTTGACCGCACAATCGTACTCACCTGGTGATGACGAGAAGGGCTGTAACTTCATCGGTAATCCTTACCAAGCCTACCTGGATCTGAACGCATTCTTCGAGAACACGACCAATGCAAACAACGGCATTGAATGCGCCTGGGTGTATATCGCAGAAGAAAACAACTACGTCCCATACCTGAAAAACGCCTCCAACAACCCGATCACACCTGCTCCGACGCTGCACCCGCACCAGGGCTTCTTCGTGAAAGTCACCGGCGACTGCTCCGCTCAATTCACCAAGAGCATGGCAACGACAAAAGCTGACAATGCCTACTATCGTGGCAGTCAAGTCAACTACCCATTGGTGAACCTCTTCGCTTACAACGAGGAAGGTCAGCGCGACTTCGTGGTGGTTGAGTTCAACCGTCCCGAAAAGGGAGGCGCCACCAAGATGACGGCACAGCGCAGGGCTCCGTTCACCCTCACCGCCCAAGACGGTCAGGATGAATACACGATCCTCTTCAACGACCAGAACACCAAGCGTGTGCCGATTCGCTTCGCTACCACCGAAGACGGCACCTACACGATGCAGTGGGAGACCTACCATGGCACCTTCAACAAGCTGTTGCTCATCGATAACATCACGGGTACTACCTGCGACATGACCACGAATGACCATTACACCTTCGAAGGTCGTGCCACCGACTTCGCCAACCGCTTCTATCTCGTCGTCAACGCCACTGACGTTGATGAGTTCGATGCCGATGGTGACTACAACAACTTTGCTTACTTCAACGGCAGCGAGTGGATCGTGAACGGCCAAGGCCAACTCGACCTGATCGACATGACCGGTCGCGTGCTCCACAGCGAATACCTGGCTGGCGAAAGCAACCGCGTCAGCTTCGGCAATGTTGCCGCTGGTGTCTATGTCATCAGATTTGGTAACAAAGCACAAAAGATTGTCATTAAGTAAGAAGTCAGAAGTAAGAATTAAGAAGAAAGAATCAAGATATGAAAAAGAGATTAATCACTGCAATCTTCACCCTGTTCATGGCAGTTGCCCCCGCCATCGGACAAGTGATTTACCTTGATGAAGACGTCACCAACCTCCGTAAAGGAAGCAAAGCCGATGAGTTGGGCGCGATGGTACCCTTGCAGGGTCAAGCCTATGACCAATGGGAGTTCGTTCCTTTGACTGGAGGACTATTCATGCTTCTGGGCATGGGCGGCGCCTATTTGGTAGCCAAACGCAAAAAAAATTGATATGAATGCCAAAAGGTACATATACTGCCTGTTGGGCATGATGATGGCGTTTTGCCTGACGTCATGCGGCCCCGATGAAGGCGGAGGGTTCGACCCCTCCGCCCTTGTCGGGCATTGGCAAGAAGGTACTGTACACGAGAAGTATTTCGACAACGGAACCGGCTACACCTGGGACACCGCCGATGACGTGTCGGAAGAAGAAGCCCAACCCTTCGAGTGGAGTCTCGAAGGAGACCAACTCATCCAGGAACATATCCTGTTTGAAGGACAAATCGTTCCCAGAATCCTCACCATCACCCAGCTGAATGCTTTCCAGCTGGTGTATCGTGACACCGGTGGTGTCACCCATACTTTCACCAGAGCGCTAGACATTGCCCCATGAAACGCGCATTGAAGATTACCGGCATTAGCCTAGGGTGTCTCCTAGGATTGGTCATCATCGCTGTGGTGATCGCATATAGCACCATTACATCGCCCAAACGGCTGACGCAACTGGTACAGAAACACGTTCCGAAATTCATCGATTTCGACCTCCAGCTGCAACAAGCCAAACTCACCCTCAAGACATTTCCCGACATCGGCTTGGAGATTGATGGTGTCACCATCATGAGTCCCATGGAAGGTGCCCCCTCCGACACCCTCGCCCATGTGGCCAAACTCACCGTCGGCGCCGATGCCAAACGCTATCTCAACGGCAAAGACATCGTCGTGAAACAATGCATCCTCGACGAAGTGTATGTCAACCTTTTCACCAATGCCGAGGGCAAAAGCAACCTCGACATCTTCTCCTCCGAATCATCGGACACCACCTCAAGTTCGTTTGAGTCGTTGCTCGACCTCCAAGAGGTGAAAATCAACAACGCCAAGGTGCTGTACAACGACCAACGGTCGAAACTCAGCGCCGATGCTCGAGGTTTAGACCTCGACGTGAAAGGCACCCTGGACTTGAAAGAAAAAAACGTCAACGCCACCCTGGATCTTGGAACGAAGCAGCTCCGAGTCAACACCGAAGCAGTGAAAGGCGACCTCAAGCAGTTGGACTTGGGATTTGACGGCAAGATAGAAGGATTCAACAAGATTGACGGAAAGCTAGATCTAGGCAGCACTGACGCCAGCCTCTTTGCGGGTTACGAGGTGCTGAAACACGACAAGATCAACTTGAGTCTGCCCGTAGCGATGATGATCGATCCGCTGGGGGGACATATCAATGATGCTGCCATTGGGTTGAATGATTACAAAATCGCGCTCGGTGGCGCGTTCCAAACCAAAGAAGAAGGTATTGAGACAGATCTCGCCTTCAGCACCAACACCCTTGACATCGAAGATGTGATGGGCAAGTTGCCCGAGAATGTCAGGAAGAGTCTTGCCGACATGGGCATCAAAGGCAAGGCTACCCTCACTGACGGCAAGGTGAAAGGCATCGTAAGCGACTCGCTGATGCCGGTAATCACCGCCCAGGTGAACGCCACCGATGCCCAGTTGCGGATTGCCCAACTCCCCTACCCCTTCACCAACGCCAACTTGAGCTCAAAGATCCATGTCGATCTGAATGACAGCATCAACGTCAACGACATCCAGTTGAGCGCCATGCTGAACCGTAGCAAGATCGATGTCACGGGCAACGTCACCGACCTCACCGACGACATGGCCTTCGACGTGAATCTGAAGTCGAACCTCGTGCTCAAAGACCTGAAGAAGCTGCTGCCCAAGACCATGAGTCTGGGCGGACAAGGCGACCTGAAGATGAACCTCCGCTGCAAGCTCAACGAGCTACTCGGCGCCATCGACAAGCTGAGTTTCGACAAGCTCTACACCAACGCCACGCTGACCTTGCGCAACTTGGTCTTCGATATGGACACCATACACGCCGAGACACCAAAGATGAACTTGGCGTTGACCTGTCCAGCCTCCCGCAAGGTAAAAGGCCGTAAGGGCGCATATTTGGAGCTCACCAGCGGCACTTTGGACGCAGCCGTGGGCCAGGCCATCCAAGCCGCATTGAAAGACATGAGCGTGAAAGGCAACGCCGACCAGTTCAAGCAAGGCATCGAGCAAATGCTTGCCCAAGTCGATATCAACTTCAGCGACCTGCAATTTGCTTACGACACCATCCAATGCCACGCCGTGGCGCCCAACATCAGCCTGGAGACCAGCCCGAAGAAAAAACAAGGACTCAACGTGAAGGCCGGATTCAAGAGCAACGCCCTCAATGCCGAGATGGGCGAGACCTACAAACTCAAGACCCAAGCCCTCGCCATGGCCGCCAGCGCGCGTCAAGACAAGAGCAAGACCGACTTCTTCAACCAATGGAACCCCGATGCCGACTTCACCCTGACCAAGGCAGAGATCGACATCAAGGGCGTGGATGAAAAAGTCTATATCCCCAGCATCGAATTCGACTTGAAAGAGTCGGAGCTGCTCTTCAAGAACGGAGGCATCCGCATCGGGCGGAGCGACTTGAACCTGAAAGGCATGGTCTCAGGCATCAAGCCTTGGATGGAAAACCACGACAACCTGATGATGGCCGAGTTGACGGTCAACTCCAACTGCTTGGATGTCAACGAGATCATGGAACTCACCAGCGGGTTGGGCGTGAAAGCCGACAGCACGCTGGTAGAGACCCCAGAAGAGAAAGAAGACAACCCCTTCATGGTACCTGAGGGCTTCGACTTCACCTTCAACATCCATTCGAAGAAGGCCATCTATGGCAACTTCGAGTTCAACGAGGTTGAAGGCGAGGCTACCATCAAGGATGGCACCTTGATGTTGCAAGAGATCGGTTTCACCAATGAGGCCGCCAGGATGCAGCTCACCGCCATGTACCAGTCGCCTCGCAAGAACCACCTCTTCCTGGGAATGGACTTCCACCTGCTTGACGTGCAGATCCACGACCTGTTGCACATGATCCCAGAGATCGACACCATCGTCCCGATGCTGAAGACCTTCGACGGTGCCGCCGAGTTCCATATCGCCGCGCAGACCAACCTGAAGTCGAACTACGAGCTGAAGAAGTCCACCCTGCGTGCCTCCGCCGATATCGAAGGCGCCAACCTGCGGGTGAAAGACATCACCTCGTACGAGAAGATCACCGACATGCTCAAGGTGAGCACCAACGGTGAATACAAGATCGACAGCATCGACATCCAGCTGACCGCCTTCAAGGATGAGGTTGACCTATGGCCCTTCCAGATTGCCATTGGCAAGTACAAGGCCACCGTTGACGGACATTACAACTGGAACACCGTGGGCGAGTACCACATCTCCGTGACCGACTCGCCGCTGCCCACCCGTCTGGGCCTGAAGATCTCAGGACCGTTGAACAACCTGAGTTATAAGCTGGAATCCTGCAAATATCCTCACCTCTATCGTCCCGAGAAACGCAACGACACCGAACAGATGGTGATGGAGTTGAAGAAGAAGATCTCTGACCGGCTGAAAGCGACAGTACGAGAATAAATTCGGAATGCGGAATGCGGAATGCGGAATTAGCCTCCGGAAGTTAATTCCGAATTAACTCGTTTCACTTCGTTGAGGGCTTCGCCGTTCCGAATTCCGCATTCCGCATTAAAAAAATCTCCTCCTTGGATTTCGGTCGTTCTTCTTCCCGCCAGAGGAAGCCCTCCAGGAGGCGGTCGTTGTCCTTGAGGTCCTTTTCTGGATAGAGGGTTTCTTCCGTGGCCCCATAGTGTTTGATCCGAGAGATGCTTTGGTCTTCCATCAGGATGAGCATCTTCGGGGAAGTCGATTTGTTGATGCCGATGAGGGCTCCATCGTCTTCACGAAGCCAGGTGATGGTGATGGCGTCGCCGTTGACATTCACGTGATGAAGGCTGCCGTCGAGCAGCTTTGACACCATGTCGTTCCCTTTGATTTGGTTATAGCCCTCGATGGAGTCTTCTGAGATGATGAAGGCGTTCCCTCTTTGAATGATACTGTCGATGGACTGATGGGCCGCTTTGATGTCGATGAAGTCGCCTGTGAGTTGCGATTGGTCGGTCCAGAGCACGGGGTCGGTTCGCATCCTGATGGTGGAGTCCGCCATGTTATAGATCATGGTATCGCATTGGCCTTGCATATCTTCGCGGAAGAAGCGCACGTGTCGGCGTCCGATGACCAGCTCTTCCTTGTTCAGTTCAGACTTGAAGTGGTAGAACATCGTGTCGGCGGCGATGTAAAGCGAGTCGCCCTGGTCGTAATACACGGCGTAAGCGCTATCGGTGGCCAATGAAAGGCCCTGTTTTTCCCATATTTCCCCGTAGTCGCCGCGAAGGATGACCTTGTAGGCGGTATCGGTGATTTGAATGTTTTTAAGCGCCTTGGAGAAGTGTTTCTCACAGTCGTAGAGCATCGAGTCCGCCACGATCTCCTGGTTGTTTTCGTTTTTCATGAGGCCTCCCCCCTGGAACCACATCATGTCCATCCGAGTGTTGTAATAGAGCGTGTCGGTAAACATCTGGTATTTCGGGGAGGTGACGACCACTTTCTTAAAGAAGCGGAATTCCTTCATGTCGTCGCGATAGAAACCGATTTCGCTGACCAGCCTTTTGTCGCCACGAGTGGTCACGCCGTGATTCGGATAGGAGGCCAGATGGAGGTTGCGGTCGTAGGTCATGTACTCCGTTTCGAGCAAGGTGCTATCGTCTTTCATGCGGACCTCGTCGAAGAATTCGGCGAAGCGACGGTCGCCGTCGTACGACATGGTACGGCTATACATGTCGATGCTGTCGTTGATCTTGATATGGACGTTTTGGAAGGCGTCGAAGCTGTTCCGTTTTTCGTAATAGTAGGCGCTGTCGCAATAGAAGTGCGTGGAATCGTGACGGATGTGGACGTTACCGAGCAGTCGCACTGCCTCGGAGCTGGCGGTTTTATGGAACTGGTTGGCATGTTCGATATGGATCAGGGTGCGTTCACGCTCCTGGGACCATCCGATAAGGGATAGAGAACATAATAATACCAATAACCAGTGTTTCATTCGTTTTAACTCACTTCGTTTCGTTGAGGGCTTCGGGGTTCCGTTCTCCGCTTTCAATAACGATAACGATTTCTCCTTTAACGTCTTTTTGGCTGAAATATTGGATTACCTCCGCCAGGGTGCCGCGGACGTTTTCCTCGTGGATCTTGGTCAGTTCCCTGGCCACGCTCACCCGGCGGTCAGGACCCATCACCTCCTGAAGCTGTTGCAGGGTCTTCACGAGACGGTAGGGCGACTCATAGAGGATGGTGGTATAGGGATAGGAGGCCATCTGCTGGATCTTGGTCTGGCGCCCTTTTTTATGAGGCAGGAAGCCTTCAAAGATGAAGCGCTCAGCCGGGAGACCCGAGTTGACCAAGGCGGGGACGAAGGCCGTGGGACCTGGGAGGCATTCCACTTGGAGGCCACGGTTGATGCATTCGCGAACGAGCATATAGCCAGGGTCGGAGATCGCTGGGGTGCCGGCGTCGGTGACGAGGGCCATGGTCTCGCCTGCTTCGATGCGGTCGGCGATATGGGAAACCTGTTGGTGTTCGTTGTTCAGGTGGAAGGCTGTCATGGGTTTGCTGATGCCCAGGTGACGCAGCAGGTTGCCCGAAGTGCGGGTGTCTTCGGCGAGGATGACATCCACTTCCTTAAGCACACGGATGGCCCTCAAGGTGATATCCTCAAGATTGCCGATGGGGGTGGGAACCAGATACAGCTGTGTCATATCAATGCTGGAACTTTTGGTGGACCAGGTTGAGCAGTTTCTTATAGGCCTCGTTGCTGGTATTCCAGGCAAGGTCGATCCGCAGTTCATTCATGTAGATGAGTGCGCCATTAAGGGTTTTAAGGTCGTTGAGGTTCTCGATGGATTTGTTGTATTTCTCCATGCTACCGCCAAACAACTCGTTGACCAGCAAGAACTTATCGTTGATACCGATCGCATTGCGCAAGTCGTTGACGCTACGGTTTTGCAGTTTGGCGGCTAAGGAATGGTCCTCTTGCTGTTGCAGGCGGTCGCCGAGGGTCTCTGGCACATCAAGTTCAAAGCCCGAGTCGTCTTTGACCTCCATGTTACCGAAGATCACAGGCTCATAGACGGAAGGCTCCTCTTGGGTGAACAGGTCCGTAGGTTCCGGTTCAGGAGCAGGAGCGGGTTCGGGTATCGGTTCAGGTTCCGGTTCAGCAACTGGTTCCGGCTCAGGAGTGATCTCTTCCATCTTAAAGATAAAGCCGAAGTCATCATGAGGCTGTTCCTCTGTTACAGGAATCGGTTCGGGCTGATCGATAGGAAGTTCGGGTTCTGGCTCTGGTTCTGGTTCCGGTTCCGGTTCCGGTTCTGGCTCGAACTCGGGCTCCAGTTCAATCTCCGGTTCAATCTCCGGTTCAGGTTCTGGCTCTGGTTCGATTTCCAATTCTGGTTCTGGCATTTCGAAAGGCTCTTCTTCAGGTTCTTCCGGTTCCTCAGCTTCCTCAGGTTCTTCCAGTTCTTCCGGGTTGTCTTCGTTCTCTGGGAGTTCCTCGGGTGCTGGCGTTGTTTCTTCGGGAGCGATGCCGAAGGCGGCACGGATCAGGTTGGGATCCACATTTAATTCCTCATCGTTTTCGTCCGCTTCGTCCTCTACGGGAATCTCCGTCTCCAGGTCTATCGAGCAAAGGTGGTCGTAGATGGTATGGGTACGGTTCATCAGCACATCCAGGTCGAGGATATCCAAGAGTTTGCCATGCCGAATCAGATAATCCACTTGTTGATGTAACAAGCTGATTTCGTGTTTTATAGCTACAAGAATTTCTTTTTGATCGTTGAATTGGTCGTTCATATCCGAATAATAGTTAATTTTGCTGAGAAGGATTTGCTAAAATACAAAGAATTAAATAATCCAAGGCATGTTTCTCGAAAAAGATTCTCACAACAGGTCCCAAGGGTGGATTGAAGTTATCTGTGGTTCGATGTTTTCCGGCAAGACGGAGGAATTGATTCGTCGTTTGAAGCGGGCCAAGATTGCCAAACTCAAGGTGGAGATTTTCAAGCCGGGGGTGGACACCCGATATAGCGAGGAAGACGTGGTCTCGCATAACGCCACGGCGTTGCATTCCATCCCGGTGGAGAGTGCTGAGCAGATCCTATTGTATGCCAACGACGTAGATGTGATTGGCATTGATGAGGCGCAGTTTCTCGATGACGAGTTGCCCAATGTTTGCCAGCAGTTGGCCAACAACGGGGTACGGGTCATCATTGCCGGATTGGATATGGATTTCTTGGGAAATCCTTTCGGGCCCATGCCCAAGCTGATGGCCATCGCCGAGGATGTCACCAAGGTGCATGCCATCTGTGTGCGTTGTGGCGGGCAAGCCCAGTATTCGCACCGCACCATTGCCGGCGACAAGCTTGTCGTCCTAGGTGAGACCGAGAGTTACGAGCCGCTATGCAGGGCGTGCTTCAATGAGGAACGGAAAACGGAAAACGGAAAACGGAAAACTCCTTGATTTACGTTTTAAATGGAATCCAATAGAGGAACGGAATCTGTTACAGGAATACTGTCGATGGCTGTTTCGGGTTTGTTGAAGGGCAAGGAGATGTCAGGCATTTCCCACTCATCCATGGCTTCCTTTACAAGGTCGAAACCTTGATAGACGAATGGAACCGTTTGCTCGACATAAGGATAGAGCCGGGACTTCTGTTTGGTTTCGTCTTTCAGGATTTTCTGGTCGTCGAAGACATTGAGCAACATGATCAGCAGGCTACAGATGAGGATACCCTTGGCTGCGCCAACCACAAAGCCTCCGAGTCTGTCGAGAAATCCCAAGTTGATGGCTTTCACCAGTCTAGCCACCAGGCGTCCCAGCAGGTTAACGAGGATGGACACCACGATGAACGTGACGATAAACGCTATGAGATTCAGGTATTTGGGATCAATCTCCCAGAGATGTTGCAACTTGTCGGCGGTGAAATCCGAGAAATGAAATGCGACATAGAGACCGAGAAACAGTCCCAAGAGCGTGGCAGCTTCGCGAATGAGGCCTTTGCGCAGGCCGCTGATGCCGAAGAGCACCACGATGATAGCGATGATGATGTCGAGGAGGTTCATGGGAGTTAGGAGTTAGGAGTGAGGAGTGAGGAGTAAATACCCCATCGGGGTTAAATATCGGTAGATTACCCCGTCGGGGTTAAATGTCGGTAGATAGGTTATTCGGAGTAGTAGAGGATCATACGTTCGATGGCGCGTTGGCAGACGGGGCAGAAGACGTGGCCTTGGAAGGTCTTCATCAGGCAGTCCATGTGGGGGCTGTAAACGCCTTCGGCTTCATAGCCGCCGCCTTCGAAGACGCCGATGGTATGTTCATATTTCTTCTCGCGCGGGGTAGGCACGGGGGTCTTTTTATCGAGCATGTCTTTCCATTTGGTGTCGAAATCCACCAAGGTGGTGATATTGGGTTCCCAAGGTTCCAAGTCGTTGTTGTACATATCGCCGTAGGTATCGTCGTTGTAGTATTCATCGGCGAGGCCTGCGAAGCCATGGCCGAACTCGTGGATGATGATGTCGCCCGAGAAGCTGTTGGAGGCGGCGCTGGAGCAGTAGAAGTTATAGATCCCTCCCCCACCGTATTTGGGGCTGTTGATGAGGATATAGATCTGGTCGTAAGGCACTTGTCCAGCGAGGTCACGGATATCGCGGTTGTCGGTACTCATGCAATAGCGTTCCGAGTCGAAGGTCCAATAGCTGAAGCGCATGACGGTGTTCTTATAGACATGGTCACCCGGCTCGGTGCAGCCCGACTCGGCCGAGGGAGCCATCACGCCACGGACGTTGAAACTTTGCTTATAACGGTCGTACGGGGCATAGTCGAAAAGGCTTTTGACGAAGAAGTTGCAGTCCTTGACGAACTTGCCCATCTCCTCCTGGGTATAGCCCTCGGGGAGGATGACGATATCGACGGCCTTGGTAAAGTCGGGGTTGCCGATCCAGGCATCATAGACGGGCAAGCCAAGATCGTCAGCCGTACGGATAAAATAGTCGTCAGGCGAGACGGGAAGCCGCAGTCCCTCGATGAGACGGCCTTCCCAGTCCTTGCGATACAAGACCACTTCGATGTTCTTTTTCGGGAAGGGCACGATGACGGACTCCTCGAAGGTCTTGGTGACTTTGGAGGCCTCGGTCGTGGTGACCCATTCGCCATAGAGGTTCTGGTAGCCTTTGGAGAACAACAGGTTGTCGGTGCCAGGTTCGAAGACCTTGACGATGTAGTTGCCGAACTCCAGGTTGTCGATGAGGTTGGTTTTGGAGCCGCTCCAGTAAGGTTCCTTGATCAGCTCCTTGAGGGCGAATTGGGTGGTTTTGTCATTTCCGGTGAGGGTGTAGTCCACGCGCAAGGATGCGTTTTCAAACCAGGTGTCGAATTGTGCGAAGGCCATGCAGGGGAGGAAGGCCAAGATTAAAAACAGTAGTCTTTTCATGTTACAGAGCTGGCATCCCTAGCGGGATGCGATTAATTATTGGATCGTCTTTACAGAGCTAGCATCCCTAGCGGGATGCTCTATTAAATTCAAATATCTCAGTTCTTAATTCTTCATTAACGTAAATCCCTTACCGTTCCAGGTCAGTTGACCGGCGGTCTTTTGAAGGTCGTCTGCGGGACGGAGGGTGATGTTTTTACCTTGTCGAGGAAGCTCGGCGATGACGTTGTTCTTGTCGGCGAGCATCTTGAAGATTTCAGGCACCGGGGTCAGGATCTCCTTGGCAGGGTCGTAGTCAAAAGGCAGGAGCACTTGATTGGGCGCATTGTAGTTGACCACAAAGAGCTGGTGTCCGTTGTCGCAGTTCCAATAGCAGGCTTCAAGCCAGTAGGGCTGGAAATCCTCCAACACGAGTTTGAGATAGCCGTTTTTCTTGTCGAGCACCCAATCGGTGATATCCTCGTCCATGTCGCGGTATTTCGGGTCGTTGAGCAATTCCATGGCGATCATCGTGATGGAGGTCTGATAGGAAGTGGCGAAGCCGAGGAATAAGTCGCTGATATTGGGTTTGGCACCGGATTTATAGACATTGGTCCAACCTTCGCCATGATACCAGCCAAGGACCTCTTCCGACTCAGACGTGCCGTTTTCGCTATAAGGGCTCAAAGAATAGACGATGCGGTCGATGTACGGATCTTCCTCGTTAAGTTTCTCCTGGAAGTCCTTATAGCACCAAAAGTCCACCGTTGCGAAGCGCTCGCCGAACCAGATGGTGCGGAGGAAGTGGTACAGGCCGTCTTCGATATATTGAATCTCGTAACCGTTATCAAACTCACCGTCGGGATCATCCTCGGTACCAAAGTCGAGGATCTCCACCTTGCGGCCACGGAGTTCGTCGAGTTTGCCATTGTATTCATCAACGAAGGAGGTGCCGAAGAGGTTCTGGGCGTTATAGCCGCCATAGACCTGGACGTGGATATCGCCGTCAGGAGAGACGAACGTCTCCCCATCGCCCATAGGGGCCTCGCCCATCCCGTTGAAGGACTTGGGGATGTTGAGGGAGTATTCGTATTTCTCGTTCGGATAGAGTTTCATCCCTCTGGACTGAGCGATGAGGTTACCTGGGAGCACCACCGCCAACAGGCAAAGGAAAAACAAAAGCTTTTTCATAGGTTTATTTGTTGATTGTTGAAGCAAAGGTACGTTTTTTCTTTATATCTTAGCAACTTCTAAAAAACGATTTGGCTATGACAAACATTTATTCCATTGGCATTGACATTGGTGGGACGAACACCGACATCGGATTGGTAAGCGCTGACGGCTACTGTGTGGCTCGCAGAAACCTACCCACCGCAACCTATTATGACGCTAGCGTTTATGTGGCCGACATCTGCGCCGCCATCAAAGAGATGATGGCAGAAGAGCTGGTCAAGACCATCGACGGCATCGGCATCGCTGCACCGGCAGGCAACTATTACACAGGTTGCATTGAGAACGCCACCAACCTGAACTTCAAGGGCATCATCGACTTGCCGAAGCTGTTTGCGGAGCATCTCGACGTTCCCGTGACGGTGTCGAACGACGCCAACGCCGCGGCCTACGGCGAGCTGGTGTATGGCGGTGCCAAGGGGATGAAGCATTTCATCACCTTTACCTTGGGCACAGGGGTTGGTAGCGGCATCGTCATCGACGGCAAACTGGTGCACGGCAAGACCGGCAACGCCGGAGAGTTGGGCCATGCCATCTTGATTCCCAGCGGCCGTCCCTGTGGCTGCGGAAGGAAAGGCTGTCTCGAGACCTACACCTCAGCGACGGGCATCCGCCGTACTGCCTTGGAACTCTTGGAGCAGCATCCAGAGTATGACGGCGTGTTGTCGAAGGTACCCCAAGAGGAACTCACCAGCAAGCACGTGGGCGATGCGGCACAGGCAGGCGACCCCTTAGCGTTGGAGGTCTTCGAGCTGACCGGCAACTGGCTGGGCATTGCCTTGGCCAACGCGGTAGCCTTCAGCAGTCCCGAGGCCATCTTCCTTATGGGCGGTCCCGTAAAAGCCGGCGAAGTGCTGATGCGTCCCGTCAGGGAGTCGTTCAAGAAACACCTCTGCTTTGTCTATGACAACAGCGTAGAGATCTTGGTTTCGAAGCTTCCCGGCAACGAAGCGGCCATCCTCGGCGCAGCGGCATTGACAAAAGCACAGTAAGCAGAGAACGGAAAGATAATGGCTAGTTTTCCGTTTTCCGTTCTCCGTTTTCCGTTTATTTGATTTGGAACCTGAACCCCAGGTAGCCTCTGATGCCGCTGAGGGGTCCCCAGACCATGGCGGCGTCGAAGTCGGGACCGAAAGGTTCGGAGGCGGCCACCAGGGGATGGGACTGTTTGTAGTTGGTAAGGTTTTCCCCGCCGAAATATAGCTGCCAGTGTTCGCCGAATTTCTTGGTGACTTGGGCGTTCATGATGACATAGAAGGGTGAGCGCTCCAGGTTTTGGCCGTTGGCCACGGCGGTGGCGTTGCCGCTGAGGTCGGGGATGCGGCAGTCGCCGTTGAACTGGGTGACGAGGTCGAACTGCCAGGTCCCCGGGGCATACGAGAGTGTCAGCAGGCCTTTGTAGCGGTTCACGAAAGGTTTCTCCCGCAGGGTGTCATTGATGGTCATCTTCACATCGGTGTAACGGAAGGCGGCCGACACATCGAAATTCTTGAACAGTTCGTAATCCAGTTGGATCTGCGCGCAGTTGGAGAACGACTTTCCGTTGAGGTTATAGATGCGAATCTGGTGAGCATTGGCATCGCGGTCGAGGACGATCTGGTTCACGAAGTCGGTGCGATAGGCATCCACCAGCAGTTGGAGTTCCTTCTCCCCCACGTCGAAGTGTTTGGAGAGGTTCACGCCGAAGTTCCAGGCTTCTTCCATTTTCGGGGTTTCCAGGAACAGGATGGCTCTTGAGGAGGCCAGCATGGTGGAGTTCTCTGCAAGGACATTGGGCGAGCGGTAGCCCTTGCCGGCCGAGACACGGATGGCCAGCTCGTCGTGTCCACGGAAACGCACATGGAGGCGTGGGGTATAGAACAGCCGATCGTAGAAGCTGTTATAGTCCGCGCGGAAGCCCGCGATGGCGGTCCAGTGGTGATCGTCGCTAAACACATACTCAGCGAAGACGCCAGGCACCTGCTCTACGCGTTGATTTGGGACGGCATCCTGAGTGACAGGCAGGAAGTTTTGGTCCTCGTTGTAGCGGTCGTAGGAATAGCTGGCACCGACCGAATATTTATGGTGGTCGTTGACGATATAGGAGTCGAACAGGAGGTTGGCGTAGTAGGACAATTGTGTAGCGTCGTAGTCCGAGTGACCGAAGTAGGAGTTCAGTTTATGGTAGGTGAACTGTTGCTGGATGCCCAGGCTGGTCTCGGGGCGGTCGAAGATAAAGCCCGTCTTGGCGAAGGCCTCGTAGCGTTCCGTGTTGATGCCGATGCCGTAGGGGCCTTCCAATTGGCCGCTCATGCGTTCTTCTTTGAGTGCCTTGACGCCCAGCTTGCAGCCGAAGTGGCCTGTGTTGGGATGGTTATAGCGGAGGAAGGCGCTGTATTGTTTGGTGACGGGGTCATCCATGAAACCGTCGCCGTTGCCGTCCATCTTCATGGGGTTGAAGCCCACGTGACCCAGCAGGAGCAGTCCATCGCGTTCCCCCACGTTGACGCGGGTATGGAAGTTGAGTTCCGTCATTGCCATGGTGTTGACGAATCCGTTGACAAAGACCTTTTCCGCATGATCTTCCTGGGGTTCCTTGAAGTCCACGTTGATTTGGCCGCTGATGGACTCGTAGCCGTTACGGACGGAGGAGGTGCCTTTGGACACGGAGATGCCATGCAGCCAGGTGCCTGGGACGTAGCCGAGGCCGAAGGCCGAGGCTAACCCACGGAAGTTAGGCATGTTCTCCGTCATCATCTGGGTATAGAGTCCGCTGAGGCCAAGGAGTTCGATCTGTTTGGCTCCAGTGACCGCATCGGCGTAGGCCACGTCAACGGAGGCGTTGGTCTCGAAACTCTCCGCGAGGCTACAGCAGGCGCAGCGACGCAAGGCCTCGCCAGTGATGTGTTCCACATGATGCGGTTCGAGGGCGGAGACGTATTGCGCCTTTTGGCGTGCGGCCACCTCCACTTCGCTCAGCGTCAGGGGGCTGCTCATCACATGATCGTAATGTTGAGGTGTCGCCATGTGATGCACGGTATCGTTTTCATAACCCACGAAACTGAATACCAAGCATTTATAGGTGGGATGGAGCTCTATGCTGTAATGGCCATGCTCATCAGTGACGGTACCGACGTTGGCGATTTTCCAATAGACATTGACTCCTGGGAGAGGTTGTTCTTTACCGTTTACTTTCTCATAAACGGTGCCTTCGATGACATTCTGGGCAAAAGCAGCAAAGGAGAAGGCTAATAAAGATATGATTATTAAGAATTTAATGGTTTTCATGATTGAATGGTCTTTTTGCCCTTACAGGGCGTTATTATTTTGATACCCGGGGCGTACCCTGGGCTGGTGACTTATTGGCCTTTCAGGCCGCAATCAGAAAACCAAAGGATTCAATTTCAGTTGTGAAAAGAAAAGTGTCCTTAGTCGGCCCGTGAGCAGATAAGGTATTTTTTCAAAGGCAAAACCGCGAGATTCCTCAACCTCGGGACCATGCAACACGGTTTGATACAAGTTGGTCAGCGGAGTGCTCACGAGACAGCTCATCAGCGGTTTCTCCGTGGAGAAGGTATAGTCGTCGGTATGGCCGATCTCACTATTGAAGTCCTCGCAGCAGCATTTCCCTTCAAAATGTAAAAGCTCCAGATCCGTTTCGGCTTCTTCGGCATCCAGATGTTCGTGGTGATCATGGTGTCCTAGGCAATGACTGCACAACAAAGAGGCATCGCCAAAGCTACTCATCACGTGATGGTTTTCCGAACAAAAGTGGAAGTTGACGCAAAAACCATGCGCCATAAACAGCACATACAGTGCCATCAACAGGGAACCGATTTGCAGCCATTGCTTTTTCACGATGCAAATTTAGAGAAAATCTTAATCACATCTTATGATTAATGTTTAATTATTTTTTTTATTTTTGCAACGATGAAATAGGAAAAGGAACTTATTAACTTATTTAAAATCAATACTATGAAGAAATTAGCTACTATTTTGGGAGCCATCGTGATTGGCTTTACCATCGTTTCGTGCACCGGTTCACCGAAAGAGGCCATCCTCAATGAAGTCAACGAATTCTTCGGCCAAGCTGAAGCCAAACTCAAGGCCATTGACAACGCCGGCGACCTGATGAACTTCATCAACACCTTCAGCAAAGAGCGCGACAACTTCGGCGAACAGCTGGACACCAAGTACAAAATCAACGACAAAGGCATCTACAAAGGCATGAATGCCGAGGGCATGGACGCTTTGATGGAAGAAATCAGCAACAGAGCCACCGAATACAACAAGGTCGAGTACGCCAAGTGTGGTGAGATCATGGAGCCTTACATCGCCCGTCTGGAAAAGGCTGCCAAGGGTTTGTATGAACTCTTCCAAGCTGGTGGCGAGCCGGATGACAACATGGTGAACGACTACCTCGCTGGCATGGACGAACTCGCTCCGTATGCCGACATCGTTCCTGAAGAGCTGGCCGACCGTTACTATCAGGTTGACTCGCTGATGAACGAAATGTTTGGGGAAGAAGAAGAGTAAAAAAAGATAAAAGATAAGAGTTATGAGGAGGGTTGCATTATTATTGGGTGCTGTCCTTTTAGGTTTCATGGTCAGCTCTTGTGGAGAGCCCACCCAAGAAAAGATCTACAAGGAGGTGGACATGATGTTCACGCAAAAGGAAGCCGAAGTCAAGGCCATTGACAACGCTGACGATCTTCTTGCTTTCGTGAACGCGATGAATGAGACTCCCGAGCTTGAGATCTTGCGCAAGTATGCCAATGCCAATGACGAGTTGGAAGACTTGACTGCAGAAGAGGCCGACAAATTGTTCGACCGGATGCTTGAGAGAAGAGGCGTTTATGAGGCCGTGCAAGAGGAAAAGTGCACCGAGATCTTGGAACCTCTCATTGCTGACTATGAAAAAGTCGTGGCCGACCTCTATGAGGATTACGAGAACGACGTTCCGGAGCCTGATGAGGCGATGTTAGACCAATGGTCGAAGCTCTACGACCAGGTTTACCAATACGCCGACATCATCCCCGATGCGTTGGCTGACCGTTTCCTGGAGGCTGACGATCTCGTAGATTTCATGTTCGGTCTTGGCGATTATGCCGAGGACGAGGAGTGAAATACTTTTGAGATAGGACAAAAAACGGGGGCGACTGAACAGTCGCCCCCGTTTTTTTCTCAAGAATTAGAGAATGAAGAGAAGTGGGGTTTACTGGTAAACCTTGACGTCAGTTTCGCCGTTGAGGACCATCAGGCCGTTCAAGGCCAAGGCCTTCATCTCGTCTTCGCCAGGATAGACATAGACCGGGGCGATTTTCTGGACATGTTCCTTGACCAGACCGCAGAAGGTCTTGTCGTAGGCCATACCGCCGGTGAGGAAGATGGCATCGACGTCCATGCTCATGGCTGATGCTGCCAGACCGCCGACTTCCTTAGCCACTTGGTAGGCCATGGCTTTATAGACCTTTTCCCATTCCTTGTTGCCAGCCTTCACGGCATTTTCCACCTCGAGGGCATCGTTGGTGCCGAGGTAGGCGACGAAGCCGCCCTTGCCTTTCAGCATCTGGCCGATTTCTTTCTTGGTGTATTTACCGCTAAAGCAGGCATCCACGAGAAAACCAGCGGGCAACGAACCGGCGCGTTCAGGTGTGAAGGGGCCGTCGCCGTTTAGGGCGTTGTTGGTGTCCACCACACGGCCTTTCTTATGGGCGCTGACGGAGATACCACCACCGAGATGGATGGCGATGATGTTCATCTCCTCGTATTTGCGGCCGAGGTCTTTGGCCAGCTGGCGGGCGATGATCTTTTGGTTCAGGGCGTGGAAGATGGAGATACGCGGGAACAGTGGGTGGCCGGAGTAACGAGCCACTTCGTCCATCTCATCGACCACCACGGGGTCGGCGATGTAAGCCTTGACACCGATTTCCTTGGCGATGTCGTTGGCGATGAGGCCACCGAGGTTGGAAGCATGTTCACCACTGACGCCAATGGTCAGGTCGTTGATCATGGCATCGTTCACCTCATAGACGCCAGAGACGAGAGGGCGGAGCAGACCGCCGCGACCCACCACGCAGGCCATCTCCTTGATGTCGATGCCAGCTTCTTTCAGTTCGCTGAGGATGACCTCAGTGCGGAAAGGCTTTTGGTCGGAGATACGGTCATATTTGGCTACCTCTTCGGCGGAGTGTTTGATGTTCTTTTTGAAGATCTGTTCTTCGCCTTCAAAGACGGCGATCTTGGTCGAGGTCGAACCGGGATTGATAGTTAATATTTTTGCCATAGTGATAAGTTTTCCGTTTTCAACTTTCCGTTTTCTGGTTACTTCGCCATCATGGCTGCCAAGGCGATGGAGTAGAGTTTCGTCTTGGAGGTATCACCACGTGAGCTCAGCACGCAAGGCACTTTGGCGCCCATGAGCATGGCACCGACTTCGCTCTTGTCGAACTTGGTGCAGCACTTGTAGAACACGTTGGAGGCTTCGAGGTTGGGGAACACGAGGCAGTCGGCGTCGCCGGCCACGGGACTCTTCATACCCTTGATGGCAGCGGTCTCGGCATCGGTAGCGAGGTCGAGGCTGATGGGGCCTTCCACGATGCAGCCTTTGATTTGGCCACGTTCGTTCATCTTGGAGATGATGGCGGCGTCAACGCAGGCGGGGATGCCGGCGCTCATCTGTTCGGTGGCGGTGACCATGGCGACTTTCGGGCAGCTGACGCCCAAGGCCTTGGCTACGTCGGTGACATACTTAAGCAGCTGTTGTTTCTGCTTGATGTCGGGCAGCGGGATGATGGCGCAGTCGGAGGCCACCATGAGCTTATGGTAGTTGGGGTTCTCGATAACGGCGACATGGGCCAGGGTGACGTTGGGTGGGCAGAGGCCACGTTCCTTGTTCAGGATGGCGCGCATATACTTGTCGGTGGGGAGCAGGCCTTTCATGAGGATGTCGGCCTCGCCGGCGTTGATGAGGTCACAAGCCATCGCAGCGGCCTTCACATCAACGGGTTCATGGATGATGGTGAAGATGTTGGGGTCGATGTTCTCGGCCTTGCACACCTCTTTGATGGTGTATTCATCGCCAAGCAATGTGGCATCGATGAGACCTTCCTTGACTGCGGCGGCGACGGCACAGATGGTATGGTCGTCGTTAGCGTATGCAGCCACCAGACGTTTCTTGGGTTTGCTGCGCAAAACCTCGAACATTTGTTCTAATTTACGAATTTCCATGTGAGTGTATTTAAGATTTAAAGATTCAAAAATTTAAAGATTTAAGATTTTCGCAAAGATAAGGATTTTAACAATACCTTTTTCAAAAAACTACAATTTGATGTAATCGGCCCTGACTGCGTGCTCGTGTAGTTCGCCTGGGATGCATGATTTCACGGCTTTGACCATGATGTTCATCAGCTTTTCATGGATATAGTCTTTGCGGATGACGAGGCTGATGATGCGTTGCGGCACTGGATCGACGACAGGACGCAGATGCTCTTTCATCGTTTCCGAGAGGAAGCTGATATGCGTCTCTGGCACGATGGTGATGCCTCCGTTCTCGTTAGCAATCTGGATCAGGATACCCACACGTCCACCCTCATACATCTCCTCGTAGGTGTATCTCACATCGGGAGCAATGGTGTTTTCTTCCAACAATCTCACACCGTCGCGCATCACCCAAAGCGGGGAGGAGCGCAATTCAGAACGTTTGATGGAGGTCACTGGCATGTCCGGGACATCTTGGGCAATATAGGCGAAGAAACGCTCGTGAAACAAAGGCAATTCCAGCAGGTCCTTCTCTTTGACAGGCGAGGTCATGATGCCCATGTCGATTTCTGCTTTTTTCAGGCAATCAATGATGGTAGCTGAACGCATCTCTTGGGCCTGCAGTTTGATGTCGGGATAGCTGTTTTTTAGGAATTTGAACATTCCAGGCATGAGCACAGGGGCAGCCGTGGAGATCATGCCGAGTCGCAGCACGCCAGAGGCGAGCATCTTCTCTGAACGGGTGAGTTCGGACAATTGTTTGAAATGGTAAAGCACTTGCTTGGCTTCGTCGATGACCATCCTTCCGATTTCGGTGACTTCCACGGGATGCGTATCGCGGTTGAAGATGGTCACGTCGAGTTCCTCTTCCAGTTTTTTGACCATCAAGCTGAGCGTCGATTGGGTCACGCCACAGGCTTCAGCGGCTTTGACGAAATAGCGGTAGTTGGCGATGGCCACGATATATTCCAATTGTTGCAGGGTCATGTTTATTGATTTTTATCAATACAAAGATAGAAAATATTGTATTGACCAATAAAGAGTGTCAAAATATTTTTGCGTTTTCTATAAAAACGGATGAAAACGCTGGTTTCCACGATACGGTTTGTTGGTTTTTCTCTCTTGGGTCTATTTGTACTCATGGTGATTTCCGGATTGGTGGCTTTCCTTGACAAGATGGATCAGAGTTTCTATCCGCTGATCATTTCCGCAGGGGTGACTTTAGCTTGCGGGCTTACCTGTGTGTTGGCGACGAAGCCGATGCATAGGATCAGTGTTGCCAACGGCTATTACATCATCACGGGATGTTGGGTGTTTTCCTGTCTTTTCGGGGCCTTGCCTTTTTTACTCTATGGTCATGAGTTTGGTGTGGTCAACGCCTTTTTTGAAAGTGTCTCCGGCTTCACCACCACGGGGGCGTCCATCTTGAACGACATTGAAGGGTTACCTCGGGGATTGTTGTTTTGGCGTATTGCCACGGCGTGGATTGGCGGCATCGGCGTGGTGTCGTTGGTATCCATTGTGATTTCGGTACACGACGACCACCATTCCATCATGGCGGGCATGGAGTTGTCCACCATCGCGAAAGAGCATTACCAAGGTCGCAGGAAACAGTTCATCTACCGGATTCTGACGGTGTATGTTTTTTTGACTTTGGCTTCGTTTTTCTCATTGCATTTGGCGGGGATGAATTGGTTTGACGCGGCCACCCATGCCATGTCGGCGTGTAGCACCTGCGGTTTCAGCACCAAGAACAACAGCATCGCCTTTTTCGACAGTCCCGTCATTGAGGGCATCCTCATTGCATCGATGTTGATGGCGAGCATCAACTTCAGCTTGGTGTTCTCTACGTTTTGGCCCAGCGGGAGCAACCGAAGGAACATCTTCAACACCAAGATTGTCAAGGTCTTTATCGGTGCGTTGGCCTTAGGTGTGCTCAGTCTCAGCATCAAGTTGAGGCTCACCGGCGTCTATGGCACATTTGGAGAGGCTTTACGGGTATCCGCTTTCCAGCTATGTTCCATCTCGACCACCACGGGGTTTGCGACCGTCGATACCAACTTATGGCCACCTTTCTGCATGGGTGTGCTCTTGGTAGGTTCGTTGGTATGCGGCTGTTCAGGATCGACGGCAGGTGGATTCAAGATCGACCGTCTATGGATTGCCTTAAAAGGCGGCAAGGAGATGTTCCAATCATTGACGAATCCTCACAAGCACGATTACGTGCGGACTGACGGCATCACCAAGACTGAGAGCGAGGTGGCTTCGGTCACCAGTTTCATCATGTTATATCTGACGATTGTCTTCCTTGGGGCGATGGTTTACACTGCTTCCGGGATGGATTTCACCACGGGGCTCTCCGCCTCCATCGCCTGCATGGGCAATGTGGGTCCCGGTTTCGGGGTCGTCGGGTCGATGGGCAACTACGCAGGGCTATCGGTCTTCATGAAACTCTTCAGCACGGTATTGATGCTGTTGGGAAGGTTAGAGATTTATCCCATCCTGATTGTCGCGGCGGGTCTCGTGAGACGTTGGCGGTAATCAACCCAAAGGAATCCTTTTGAGGGTCTTATAGAAGGCACCCGTGGGTTGGAGAAAGCTTTGGAGATAGACGATTTCCTTGACCTCGGTATGGAGGTAGGTCTTTGGCTCGATACCTTGATACAATTGTTGGAAGAAAGGCTTGTCGATAAGCTGCTTGATGCGGCACACGGTAAGGTGCGGCACGAAGTTCTGTCGATCGCGGAGGTAGCCCAGGCTGTCAAAGGCGTCAAGGACATCGTTTTCAAGGTCGTAGAGCGCCTTGGGCTCGTCTTTCATGCCGAGCCAGAGCACCCTGGGTGAATGGTTGCTGCCGAAGATGCCCGTGCGGTTGAAGTCCATGGTAAAAGGCTGATGCTTTTTGGCCACTTGTTGGCAGGCTTCGATGATCTTGGGGATATCCTCGTCGGGCGTGTCGCCCACGAATTTGAGGGTCAGGTGTATTTGGTTGGTCTTGCACCAGTTGATATTGCGGCGTTCGTGTTCCAGATTGCGCTGGAGACGTTGCACCAAGGCGGGGTATTCCGTCCCGACGGCGATGGGGATGGCGAGGAAGGTACGTTTCATTGGTTGATTTTTCAGCAAAGATAAGACTAGTTTTAAAAACCAGTGGTTTATTTTTTAAATCTGGCTGATAATCTCTTCAAAACTCCGCTCATCTTGCAAGCCATTCATTTTTTCTTGCTTGATACGCGACTTACGGCGGGCGTAGGAGGCAGGTTGGATATTCATCAAAATGGAGATGACTTGGTTGCTGAAACCCTGACGCGTGAGGGCGCAGATTTGCAAATCGTTCTTATTCAACGTTGGGTATTGCTCCAGCAAGGTCTTGGTGAAACCACCATAGACCAAGTCAACGAGTTTCGTGTAATCGTCCCATTCATTTTCTTGAATGTTGAAGTCAAGGGTGCTTGCCGTGATTTGTTCGGTGAGCGCCAGCGCTGTGACATACACCTTGTTCTTCTTCAGTGCTACTTCCATTTGGTTCTTCATCTCCTCAGTTTTCAACTTGGCACTCAAGGTCTTTTGGCGGAATACCAGTAAAACGGCCACCAAAAAGACCACCAACAGGGCAAGGATGAGATAAAAAGTCAGGGTTTTCAGTTTTTGTTCCGCTTCAAGTTGGTTTTTCTGCATCTGTAGGTCATATTCCGACTTGATGCGTTCCATCTCCTCACTGCGAAACAACTGGTCGGCCTGGGTCATGTTTTCGTTGAACAGCTCGTGACATTCAAGGGCCTTCTTGTAGTCGCCCGCCTCCTCATGAATCAGATACATGGCCTGGTAGGCCGACATGCGGACGCTCGGTTTCACGCTTTTGGCGGCTTCTTCAAGAAAAGCCAAAGCCTCGACATTTTCATAGAGATAATAATGTGACAAGCCAATGACAAGGTTACAAAAACCCGGATCGGCACCGTGCGCCAAAGCTTTTGAGGCGTTTTCAATGGCTTTTGGGTAGTTGCCTCTCTCCAAATAAAGGTCGTGACTGGTTTCCATCAGCAGTTCGTTGGAGAACACAGTGTCGTTGAGCCTTGTTGCGATTCCACAGGCTTCTTCGTAATAGTATTGGGCTTCTTCGATCTGTTGCAGGGAAGCCGTCACCCGTCCACAATTACGCAAGGCTTTCATCAGCAGTGTCGGTTCATCGAGTTGACGAAGATGGGTAACGGCGTTGAGGTGTAGCTGGAGGGCATCATCGCTCAGCCCGTGTTTCCAATACATGGCGCCAAGATTGTCCTCCACTTGAGCTTTCATCCGTTGTATTTCAGGGTTGTCGCCATCGCACTGGTTGAGGGCGACGAGTGCCTGGCTAAAGCATTCGGCGGCAGCTATGGTGTTCTTGGCGGCACTTTGCTCCAGTCCTTGTTGCAATAAGGTGCCGGCTTCCTGGAAATGACGCTTGTCCTGTTGGCAGGCGACGAGACCTGCCAATAAGACCAATAAGGTTACTATTTGTAGCCGACGGAGACTCACTGTTTCATCAATTTGACGGTATGGTTGTCTATGGTGAAGAAATAGAGTCCGTCAGGCAATGACGAGATGTCGATGGTGGTGTCGGTCAGGGTTCCAGCCATCACGGTTTGACCCAAGAGGTTGGTGATGTGGAATGCGGAATTCGGAACGGCGAAGCCCTCAACGAAGTGAAACGAGTTAATTCGGAATGCGGAATGATGGATGGTGAGAACGTCTTTGGCAGGATTGGGATAGACCGCAAAGATCCCCGAGTCTGTCGAAGGGACGTCTTCATCAACACCATGAATCTCGCTATAGATGGCATCGCAGTCCTCGTCGCTGTTATGGTAAAGCAGGGCGTCTTCGATCCAGAAACAACGCAATCCGGTAACCTCGAAGCTGCTGCTTCGGTTCATCAGTCGTTCGGGGAAGAAACTGGTCATGTGGCCGAAACTGCACAAGATGTCGCCGCTGAAGAGGTCGTTTTCGTCACTTATGCGCAGCTTCCTGATATTAAGTCCGTTGAGTTCGTAGTATTCCACCATATCCACATGCATTGTAAGGCTTTCCGTCCCCACCTTGATTTCCCATTCGTCTCCTGTCTCGGCGGTAAGGTCATAAAGCACTGTATATTCCTGCAAATCACTGTTCCACCAGTATATCTTTCCATTCTCCTCGTACACATATTCGAGTGTCACCTCGGTGGTGATTTTGTCGCGGTCATAGATGGTGTTTGTGCGGACGATGATTTTAGGGCGTTCGGAGCCAATAGTGGTGTCTGCAGCATATTCCAAATGTTGGTAGGTGATGGCGCCGTCGTCGTTGAGGATTTCGTAGTACCATTCGCCTTCGAGGTTGGGCATCGTCTGTAGGTATTTTGGATTGGGCGTGGTGATATATTCCGTCACTTCCGCGCGAGTGCAATTACTGAGGGTGCCTATAGCATCATTGGCATCAGCATAGAGCTCGTCAAAAAACAGGAAAGTTCCTGATGGGAAGCCACCCAAAACCCATGTGGTGTCGTTCCATCGTTCGGCGTTGGCGTTGGTGCAGAGATTGTTCTCGTCATAAAGGTAATTAGCCCTATTTTGGTCAACATAAACACCGTCCACCAAGGTTTGGAACAAGATTCGTGTGCAGTTCCCGTTTTCATCATAGTTGTAAAGTTGTTTTTTCTGTTGACTGTCGGTAATTCGTTTCTCTATGAGATGGCCGTCTTCGTAAAAGAATTCCGTTTGGGATGCAACAAGCCACGATTGTGTTTCGGCTGACCAGTTGAAGACGGTTTTCGAAAGCGGGTCATGGGTGCCTGAATAAGCGTATTCTGTTCTTGTAAGAGGCTGATCGTTTGCATCGTATTTTGTTTCAGAAAACCAATCGTCGTTGTCGGAGTATTCGTATAGGAAGTAATACTGTAGGACCAATGTACTATCCTTAAAATGATCCAAACGAGTCTTTTTCCCGTTCTCGTATTGGTAAACATCTTTGGAGTCGATGATGAACTCATCGGTATTATACATGGACTCTCTATCTCTTTTCATGACGAGACATTCCGTAAGATTTGACAACTCATCGTAGGTGTAGTAATATCTGTACGTACCGAATTGATTATATTCTTGGTAAGATGTTTCCTTAAACGTCAGACGATTCAAGGCATCATGCGTAAACCACATAGTATTGGTATAGGGAGAACCGGGGTAATTGATGACATGATAATAATAGGACAGGTTCCCTCTTTCATCATATTGAAGCGAGATGTTCTTGTTATAGGGAAATTCAACACCGTATTCCCATACATAGGTCCATGTGTTTATGGCTGTCGGTTGTTGGATATATTCTTGCGAGAAACCAATGTTGGCCAAGGCCATCATTAATGCAATTGCGAATAACTTTTTCATGGTATTAGGTTTTTAATTGTTATTGTCTCGTTATTGAGGTTTGCAATGCAAAAGTATAGCAATTCTCCAAACGAAAAACAACTTGTCAAGCCCTTTCGGGGGCTTGTCTATCATGTCGCAAAGATACAATAAATTAAACGGTTGGATTTCAATTTGTTGCAAAATCGAAATCCAACCGTTGTCTATGGTGTTGTCTATGTAGAGACGGTGCTGCACCGTTTCTACAGGGATGATCTACGGCTGTCTTGGTTCAGTTTTAGTAGCAACCTGAGGGGAGCACTTCCGAAATAACCGTGTTGTCGTACAGGTCGCCCTTGTAAACATCCATGATTTCAAGTGTTACGGTGAATTCTCTGAGTAACTCTTCGTCTTTTACATTGAGTTCCTTGTCCCAACTAAACACTTGGTTGCCCATTTCGTCCTTGAGATTGAGGATAAACATCGGCTCGCCGTTGAAACTGAGTTTCATCTTCTTTACTCTTGAATAGTTCTTCCAAGAGTCCTCGCTGGCGTAATCACCGTTGGCGATTTCGATGCCCGTGAATCCGGCGTTTACATCATTGAAAGCAAAAGTGATCTTCTCGCCAATGCCATAGCCGTCGACGCCTTCCGCCCACGATGTCTGGTAGTCTTCATCGTAGAGGTTTTTCTCGTCGTAGTTGACATTACCCTGCGCGGCAAGGCGGCTTGTGGCATAGATGTTTGAGGTGGGATAGCAGTCCTGTGGACTGTCGTAGCCGTCTTCATCTTCCTCGTCGTCTTCGCCATCGTAGGCTTTGCCGAGTTCTTGAGCGGTCATTATTTCATAGACACCGACAGGGTCTATTTCGTTGATTTCTACGGCAGTTGTTGTTGCTTCAACCTGTGAGGCAGTGGTTTCATCGCTATTTTGTGCAGTGTTTTTGTTGGCGGAACCTCCACAGGCTACGCAAATCAATGATGTTACAAAGAACAACAAATAGATGGCTTTTTTCATAGTTGGATTGATTTGTAAGTGTTGTTATTACTTTTTCGGCTTCAATTCGTCGAAAATCATACTGCGCAGGTTGTCGATCGGGACGCGGACCTGAGCCATCGTGTCGCGGTCGCGGACGGTGACGGTGTTGTCCACCAAGGTGTCGTTATCCACCGTGACACACATCGGGGTGCCGATGGCATCTTGTCTTCTGTAGCGCTTGCCGATGGAGTCTTTCTCCTCGTACTGGCACATGAAGTCGAACTTCAGGCTGTCGATGATCTCACGGGCCTTCTCCGGCAGACCGTCTTTCTTGACCAACGGCAGCACGGCGACCTTGTAAGGTGCCAGGATGGCCGGCAGCTTCAGCACCACGCGCTCCGAGCCGTCTTCCAGCTTCTCCTCGGTGTAGGCGTTGCTGAACATGGCGAGGAACATGCGGTCGAGGCCGATGGAGGTCTCGATGACGTAAGGCGTGTAGCTCTCGTTGGTGTCGGGGTCGAAGTATTGGAGTTTCTTGCCCGAGTATTTGGCATGGGCCGAGAGGTCGAAGTCGGTGCGGCTGTGGATGCCTTCCAGCTCCTTGAAGCCGAAGGGGAAGTCGAACTCGATGTCGGTGGCGGCGTTGGCATAGTGGGCCAGTTTCTCGTGGTCGTGGAAACGGTATTTCTCAGCAGGCAGACCCAGTGAGAGGTGCCAGTTGAGGCGTTCCTGCTTCCAGTGTTGGAACCATTCGAGTTCCGTGCCGGGACGGACGAAGAACTGCATCTCCATCTGCTCGAACTCGCGCATACGGAAGATGAACTGACGGGCCACGATCTCGTTACGGAAGGCCTTGCCGGTCTGGGCGATGCCAAACGGGATCTTCATGCGGCCGGTCTTCTGCACGTTGAGGTAGTTGACGAAGATGCCCTGTGCCGTCTCGGGACGCAGGTAAATCGTGTCGGAGCCGTCGGCTACGCTACCCATCTTGGTGGCGAACATCAGGTTGAACTGACGCACGTCGGTCCAGTTGCGGGTGCCGCTGATGGGGCAGACGATCTCCAAGTCGAGGATGAGTTGCTTGATGGCATCGAGGTCGTTACGTTCCATGGCACCATAGAGGCGGTGGCTGATCTCCTCGATTTTGGCCTTGTGCTCAAGGACGCGCGGGTTGGTAGTCACGAACTGCTCCTCGTTGAAGGCATCGCCGAAGCGCTTACGGGCTTTCTCCACCTCTTTATTAATCTTTTCTTCGATCTTGGCCATGTAGTCCTCGACGAGCACATCGGCGCGGTAACGTTTCTTGCTGTCGCGGTTGTCGATGAGCGGGTCGTTGAAGGCATCGACGTGGCCGGAGGCCTTCCAGGTGGTGGGGTGCATGAAGATGGCGGCGTCGATGCCGACGATGTTCTCGTGCAGCTGCACCATGGCTTTCCACCAGTATTCGCGGATGTTTTTCTTCAGCTCCACGCCGTTTTGGCCGTAGTCATAGACGGCGGAGAGGCCGTCATAGATCTCGCTTGAGGGGAAAATAAAACCGTATTCTTTCGCGTGAGCGGTTATCTTCTTGAAAAAATCTTCTTGATTCATTATTTAGGTTGTTTTTAATTCAATGATTTCACTGTTGGGGTTATTGTGGATTGCTTCGTCGTTCCTCCTCGCAATGACCTGAAGTGTGGTATTCCGAATTCCGAATTCCGAATCATATAATCAGCATCGCGTCTCCGTAAGTAAAGAAGCGGTATTTCTCGTTGACGGCTTCTTTGTAGGCTTTCATGAGGAAGTCATAGCCTGCGAAGGCAGCCACTTCCATCATCATGGGTGACTTGGGCAGGTGGAAGTTGGTGATCATGCAATTGGCCACGGAAAATGTATAAGGCGGGAAGATGAACTTGTTGGTCCAGCCGTTGAATGGCTTGATCTTCCCTTCGATGGTCTGGGCAGTTTCCAGGGCTTTCATGGTGGTGGTACCCACGGCGAAGACGTTGTTATGGCGTTTGTTGGCTTCGTTGACGATATCGCAGCAGGTTTGATCCACGACCATCTCTTCCGAGTCGCATTTATGTTTGGTCAGGTCTTCCACTTCGATATCACGGAAGTTGCCCATGCCAGGATGCAGTGTCAGTTCTGCGAAGGAGGCTCCGATGAGTTCAAGGCGTTTCATGAGGATCTTGCTGAAGTGCATGCCTGCGGTAGGAGCGGAAACGGCGCCTTCCACCTTGGCATAGATGGTTTGGAAGTCCTCGGCGTCTTCGGGAACCACGTTTTTGTCCTCTCTACGGTCGAGGATCTCTTTGGGCAGTGGGGTGTGTCCCAGGGAGAAGATGGTCTTCTTGAATTCCTCGTAGGTGCCATCGAAGAGGAAGCGCAGGGTACGGCCACGGGTCGTGGTATTGTCGATGACTTCGGCCACCAGTTCTTCGCCTTCGCCGAAGTAAAGTTTGTTACCGATACGGATCTTACGGGCGGGATCGACGAGGACGTCCCACAGGCGGCTCTCGTGGTTCAGTTCGCGCAGCAGCAGCACCTCGATCTTGGCGCCTGTCTTTTCCTTTTCGCCATAGAGGCGGGCGGGAAACACCTTGGTATTGTTCAGCACGAAGACGTCGCCGTCCTTAACATAATCCACCAAGTCCTTAAACACGCGGTGCTCAATGGTTTGGGCTCTGCGGTTCAGCACCATCAGGCGGGCTTCGTCACGGTTTTTGGCAGGATAAGATGCAATCAGCTCTTGTGGCAGATTGAACTTGAATTGTGATAATTTCATCTCAACAAGGTTTTAACGCTGCAAAGATAATACGCGAAACAAGTTTTGTCAAGTTTTACTTATTTCGTTCTGTTTTTTCCATTCCCTATACTCCTCTCCAGAGTCAATGATGGCTTGTTTGAGGTCTTCGAGCTGCCAAGCATCTTCCACATGGAATTCGCCGATACGGGTGCGACGGAGGGTTTTCAGGCAGGCGCCGTTGTTCAGGGCTTTTCCGAAGTCGTTGGCGAGGCTTCGTATATACGTCCCTTTGCTGCAGGTCACTTCGAAGTCCAATTCCGGAAAGCGATCCATGTTGACTTTGAAATCGTCGATATGGATGTCGCGCGCCTTGAGTTCTATTTCTTCGTCGGAGCGTGCATAGTCGAAGGCGCGTTTCCCTTTGATTTTGATGGCGGAGTATTTGGGAGGATATTGTTTGATGTCGCCAATGAACTGTTGGCGTGCTTGATCGATCTGTTCGGCGGTGATGCCTTCGGTAGGATAGAAGTTGTCGGGGTCGCTTTCCAGGTCGAAGGTCGGGGTGGTCTGTCCGAGGATCATCGTGCCTGTATAGGTCTTGACTTGAGCTTGGAAGTCTTCGATCTGTTTGGTCATGGGACCTGCGCAGAGGATGAGCAGTCCGGTAGCCAGTGGATCCAGTGTTCCTGCATGACCCACTTTGAGTTTACGGATGCCATAAAAGCGCATGAACAGGGAACGGATGAAGTTCACCGTATCGAACGAAGTCCAGTCGATGGGCTTGTCGATGAGAAACACCGTACCTTCTTCTACGTAGAACATCAAGCAAAGACGATGGCGAGGATACCGACAAGGGCGCAATACACGGCAAACCACACGAGTTTGCCTTTCTTCACCAAGTTAATCATCCACTTGCATGCGAAGCAGCCTGTGATGAAGGCGGCGAGGAAGCCGACGATGAGCGCCAGGGGGGAGATGCCGCCCATGGCCTCGGAAACGCCCACTTCGAACATGTCTTTGACGTCGAGCAAGGCCTCTCCGAGTACGGGAGGGATGACCATCAGGAAGGAGAACTGGGCGAGTTTTTCTTTTTTGTCACCCAGCAGCAAGCCCGTAGCGATGGTGGAACCCGAGCGCGACAGGCCAGGCATGACGGCGCAAGCCTGAGCGATACCGATGATGAAGGCGTGGAAGCCCGTGATACGCTCTTTTTGTCGGGGTTTGGCGAAATAGGAGAACGTCAGCAAAGCGGCCGTCACCAGCAGCATGATGCCCACGATGAGGAGTCCCGAGCCGAAAACTGCTTCGATCTTGTCCTTGAAGAAGAAGCCCACGATGGCTACGGGGATCATGGAGATGAGGATGTTGACGATATAGCGGGTGCCTTCGTTCCATTTCCATTTGAACAGGTCTCGGAAGATCCAGACGATCTCGCTCCAGAGGATGACCACGGTGCTCAACACGGTAGCCACGTGAAGGACCACGGTGAAGGTGAGGTTCGACTCGCCGTCGGCAAGGCCAAAGAGTGCTTGTCCGATGGCCAGATGGCCACTACTGCTGACGGGAAGGTATTCCGTAAGGCCTTGGATGATGCCCAAGATCAATGCTTGAATCCAACTCATTTCTTTTTCCTCCAGAAAATGGCAACGATCTCAACTGCAAAACCCAAAAGGATCAGAATGGGTGAAAGGGTGAGTCGTTGGAAGTTGAACATCTTTTCGTTGAATACATCGGGGTCGGAAGAGCCGCCGCCGATCATCAGGATCATGCCGAGGGCGATGAGGGCGATACCCGCCAGCACCAGGATATAGTTCATCTTGGTGAAGGGCATTGTTTTTTTCTCTTCAACCGCTTCGGGAGCGATATTTTTTTGTTTTGCCATAGTCTGATTATTATTTTCCGTTTTCCGTTTTCCGTTTTCAGTTATACAGTTTGTCCAGGTCTGCTTTCAGGAATTTGTTCAGTGCCGACCTTGTGGAGAACCAGGCCAGGACCACGCCAAGCACGATGATACCTACAAAGATCGCTCCCAGCACCTTGATATCCTGGATGAGTGTCAGGTCAGGGATGCGTTTGGAGATGCCATACAGCATGACAACCAGCAGCAGGTCGGCGAGCAGTCCTCCGAGGAAACCTTGCAGCACGCCCGAGCGGAGGAAGGGGCGACGGATGAAGCTCTCGGTGGCTCCTACCAGCTGCATGGAGCGCACGGTGAAGCGCTTTGAGTAGATGGACAAACGTATCGTGTTGCGTATCAATGCGATGGCGATTACAAGAAGGATGAGGCTGATGATCATCAACGCGGTAGCGATCTTACGGATATTGTTGTTGATGAGATCTACCAGCGATTTCTGGTAATAGACCTCTTTCACATCTGTGTTTTCGAGCAGTTGCGATTCCAGCACAGAGAGGCTGTCGTTGTTGGCGTAATCCGCATGGAAGCGCACGTCGATGGAAGGCAGCAGCGGGTTGGCCTCGTTGCCCAGCCAGTCGAGGAAGTCCTCGCCGAGGTCTTCGCTCAGCCGTGTGATGGCCTCCTCTTTGGTGATGTATTCCGTGGATTTCACGGCCGGCATGGCATCGAGCTCCTTCTGCAGACGCAGGATATTGGCCTCTTTGACGTCGCTGTTCATGACGATCTCGAAGCCGATGTTCTCCTTGATGTGGTTGGAGAGCTTGCGGGCGTGCATCATCAGGATGGCGAACACACCCAACAGAAAGAGCACCAGCATGATGCTCACCAGCGACACGGCGTACGATCCGGCTACCCGACGTTTGCTAGAACTTCTTTCGGACATGAATTCTGTTTTGAAAGTGCAAAAATATGCTTTTTTTTCTTATTTTTGTGATTTCTTAGAAACAATGCGCTATGCAAGTCCTGAAATCGAGCATAAAGACCGACTCGCCTGAGTTCAAGCAGAACGAGAAAAACTTTTTGGAGCTGATGGCTCAGTACCGTGAAGCAATGGCTGCCTCCATGCAGGGTGGCGGCGAGAGTGCCGTGGCCAAGCACAAGAAACGCAACAAGCTACTGGCTCGCGAGCGGATCGATTTACTCATCGACCCGAACACGCCCTTTTTGGAGCTCTCTCCGATGGCCGCCTACGGCACCTACAACAACGACTTCCCGTCGGCAGGCATCGTCACAGGCATCGGTGTGATCAAGGGTCGTGAGGCCGTCATCGTGGCCAACGACGCCACAGTGAAGGGCGGCACCTACATGCAATACACGGTAAAGAAGCATCTTCGTGCCCAAGAGATTGCCATGGAGAACCACCTCCCCTGCGTCTATATGGTCGATAGCGGTGGTGCTTTCCTTCCCGAGCAGGACACGGTATTTCCTGACCGCGACCATTTCGGGCGTTTCTTCTACAACCAGGCTCGCATGTCGGCCATGGGCATCCCTCAGATCGCCATCGTGATGGGCATGTGTACTGCGGGTGGCGCCTACGTGCCCGCCATGAGCGACGAGACCATCATCGTGCGCAACCAAGGCACGATTTATCTCGGCGGCCCGCCGTTGGTGAAAGCGGCTACTGGCGAGGTGGTCACGGCAGAAGAACTCGGCGGCGGCGAGATGCACACTTCCATTTCGGGTGTGGCCGACCACTTGGCTGAGAACGACCAGCACGCCTTGCAGATCTGCCGCAACATCTTCAAGACTTTGGAGAAGAGCCATCGCCAGAAACTCGACATCTTGCCCGTGGAGGCACCCCTTTATGATCCTCGAGAACTCTATGGCCTGGCTCCCATCGATTTCCACAAGCTGACCGACCCTCGGGAAATCATCGCCCGCATTGTGGATGGCAGCCGTTTTCAAGAGTTCAAGTCGCGCTATGCCACCACCCTGGTCTGCGGCTTCGCCCACCTGATGGGCTTCCCCGTGGGTATCCTTGCCAACTACGGCGTGTTGTTCTCCGAATCCGCCTTGAAGGCCACCCACTTCATCGAGTTGTGCTGTCAACGCAACATCCCCTTGGTGTTCTTGCAGAACATCACCGGTTTCATGGTCGGCAAGCAGTACGAGCAAGGTGGTATCGCCAAGGACGGTGCCAAGATGGTACATGCCGTGAGCAATGCCAATGTGCCCAAGTTCACGGTCATCTTTGGAGGTTCCTTTGGCGCCGGTAACTATGGCATGGCCGGTCGTGCCTACAGTCCTCGCTTGTTGTTCATGTGGCCCAACGCGAAGATCTCCGTCATGGGCGGCGAGCAGGCTGCCAGTGTGTTGGCCACCGTGAAGGAGGACCAGTACAAATACAAAGGCTTGGAAGTCCCAAAAGATGAGATCGCCCAGCTGAAGAAAGAGATCTTGGCGAAGTACGACTACGAAGGCTCTGCTTTCTACAGCACCGCCCGTTTGTGGGACGACGGCATCATCGATCCTGTTGACACCCGCAAGATCTTGGCGTTAGGCATTGCCGCTTCCTTGAACCAGCCCTTCCCGCAGCAGCAGTTCGGGGTGTTCAGGATGTAAGTTTTTGTAGAAGACAGGAGACAGAAGTAAGAAGTAAGAATTCTTCAATAATCCTGTCGGTTTATACAACTTTATCAACAACCACAACATCATAGAATTTTTTTGTCAAAATACTTGACAAATGAAAAAATCTGCTTATTTTTGCAGCAGATTTATAACGTAATGAATTAATAGATTAATACAAACCCGTGATGAAAGACCCAGTCATTGAAATCGTAGTGGATCCTGTTAACGAAGCCCGCCGCTACGTGGAGAACGCCCAAACCATCTTGAAAGAACATGGAAATCTCGACTATGAGACACAACTCTATCAGGACCGCAAATACGTACGGATGGCTGGCAACACCCTTTGGAACGGGGTGCTGCTCATCCTTGACGCCGTGTTCCATGTGAAAAGCGTCGGACGGCTACATCCCGATGTCATCGACTATCGGGATGAGGTGGCGAAACGCGACAAAAAGCTACTCGCCTTGTTCAATACGGCCTACGAAACCATCCATGTTTATATGGGATATGACGGAAACCAGGAAAAAACCGTCAGTGGAGCGGGGTTGCGCCTCGCCAACGACATCATTGATCGGTGCTCAAGAATGTTGAAATAACACTTGGAACCTTGGCAGACTTGGTGTATGCGCAGGACTGAAAATCCTGAGAACGTGGTTCGAATCCACGAGGTTCCACAACTTATTGGAGCATAGTTCAGTTGGTAGAATGTCGGTCTCCAAAACCGAAGGTCGGAGGTTCGAACCCTTCTGCTCCTGCTAGTAAACATAAAACCAACCCGTCATGAAAGACCCCGTTATTGAAATCGTAGTGGATCCTGTTAACGAAGCCCGCCGCTACGTGGAAAATGCCAAAACGATCTTGTCCGAAAAAGGCAGGTTCGATCCCGAAACAGGCTGCTATGGCGATTCAAAATACGTAAAAGCCGCCGGACATTACCTGTGGAGCGCAGTACTGCTCATCCTAGACGCTGTGTTTGAAGTGAAAAGCCAAGGACAACTTCACCCTGACATCAAGATCTATTATGCTGAAATTGCGAAACGCGATAAAAAACTACTAACCATGGTAAGCGCCGAATATAACACCGCCCATATCACCATGGGTTACGATGGAAACCTAAGCAAAGCTACCTGTATGGACGGCATCCGCCTCGCCAACGACATCATCAACCGGTGCGACACGATGCTGAAGCTTATTCATCCTTAACCCTCATCCCCAATCGTCCGGGCGATCTTCTCAATATTCAAGCTGCGGGCCGAGGCATCGATAATGTCCTTGTAGATGCCGCCTTTCTTGTAGATCTCGTCGGGGTCGCCGGATTCTTCCACGCGACCGGTCTGGAGTGCGTAGATGAGATCGGCATCGATGATCTGAGAGATGCTGTGCGATATGATGATGACCGTACGGTCCTTTTTGATGGCGTCCAAGCTGTTCTTGATCTGCTCCGTGGCGATGGCATCGAGGCTGGCGGTAGGCTCATCCAAGAAGATGATGGGCGGGTTCTTGAGGAACATACGGGCAATGGCGATGCGCTGCTGCTGTCCCCCCGAGAGGTCGGAGGCCTTGTTTTCGAACTGCTTGGGCAGCTGCATGATCTGATCATAGATGTACGACTTCTTGGCGGCTTCCACCACCTCCTCATGCGTGGCGTTGGGTTTGCCATAAAGGATGTTCTCCTCGATGGTGCCGTCGAAAATGTGGTTCTTCTGCAACACCAGTCCGATGTTCTCTCGTAGGAACTTGGTGTCGTACTCCCGCAAATCAATGCCATCAAGGGTGATGGTGCCCACCTGGGGTTCATAGAACTTGTCGAGCAGGTTGACAATGGTACTCTTGCCAGCGCCCGACAGACCCACCAAGGCGGTGATCTTGTTTGGCTCGATGGTCATGCTGACGTCGAACAAAGCCTGGTTGCCATTGGGGTAGGTGAAATCCACATGCTTCATCTCGAAGCGACCATGGATCTTCTCGGGTTTATAGCTCCCTGAAGGCTCGATATCCTTTTCCGAATCGAGGATGCCGAAGAAGCCCTCGGCGTAGATCAGGGCATCGTTGACATCGTCGAAGATGCGTTGCAGCTGGGTGATGGGGGCGATGACATTGCTGAACAGCATCACGTGGTACATGATCTTGCCGATGGTCATGCCGGGATAGCCTTTCAAGACCAAATAGGCGGTGAGGATGATCACCAGGACCGTACCCACCTGCTTCACGAAGCTCTTGATGCCGTTGTAATAAAAGGCCACCTTACGGGTCTTCATCTGGTTTTCCGTGACTTGGTTCTGGATGTCGAGCTGTTTCTGTCCCTCGATTTGCTCACGGTTGAAGCTCTTGATGACGTTGATGGAATCTATGATATTCTTGATGCCCTGGCTTTTGGTCTCCAGATGGGAACGCATCTCGCGGCGCCAACCTTTGAGGCGACGTGCCTGGCGGTAGGTGATCCAAAAATAGATCGGCACGATACCCAAAGCCACCAGTCCCACATAGACGTTGGCGATAAACATCAGGATCAGAGCCAACAAGGCGCTGGTAAACAGCGGCAAGAGGTCGATGAAGAAGTTCTGCACTGTGCGCGAGAGGCTACTCACGCCCTGGTCGATACGCGCCTGAAGTTTGCCCGTGGCATTGTCTCCTGAATTGAAAAACGCCATCTTGAAGGTAAGCACCTTCTCGATGACACTTTGGGCGAGGTCGCGGCTGACAAAGATACGCATCCGTTCACCGAAATAGTTCTGTGCGAAAGTGATGCCTGCCGAAAGGATTTCTTTTCCCAAGAGGACAATGGAGATGATGGTGATGATGCGTATGGCCTGGGCACCCCAATCCACACCGTTGGTAACCAAGCCGTTCACCTGATCGACGGTCCAGTCCAACACAATGGCGTTGACCTGGGCCATGAGGGAGCCGATCAACGTCAGGACCAAAGTAACGAACACCAACCATTTGTACGGTTTGACAAAAGGCTTTACGTTCCTAAAAAGTTGCCAGAGATTCATAGTATTTTATAGATTTATTTCGTAATTTGTTCGCAGCTCGTTCGGTAAATACCGAATAAATACCCTATTTATTCCGAATATATTTTCATGATACATTGCTTGCAATCAAACTCCAGACGGAAGGTGTTCTCGCCGTTGCGGATGAACAATGGTCCCGTGTAGGCAGGGTGCGTTTTCAAGCACATCCCGTTGGCATAACGGATGCAATGGTGACAAGTCATGAGAACGGAAAGTGGAGCACGGAGAACGGAAAATGGTTCCTGTCCATGGCTAGTTTTCCGTTCTCCGTTTTCCGTTTTCCACTCCCCCTTGAGTTTCTCCACCAGCCCACGTTTCATCTCACCCAACACAGAAGCCGGAATCAGGTAAGGCTGGGAGAAGCGAAGCTCCAAGCTGACAGGCTGATAGATCGTGTCGCCCCACTGCATCAACTTCTTACGGATGTTCTCGGTAGCCTTTTCAGGATTAGTTGCGGGAATCTTGGAAACTGAAAACGGAACACGGAAAACGGAAAATTCTCCGTTATCCGTTCTCCGTTTTCCGTTCAACTCGAACCCTTCCTCGGTTTCTTCCAACGCCAACTCCAAGTCGATCTTGCGATTGCCCTTGGAAGCCTCGACCTGACGTTGCCATTCAATGTCGTAGTTGCGATAGATTCTCGCACCACGGTAGGCGCCATGAGGACGGTTGCACGACACCTTGTGGCCATTGACCACATCGGCACGAATACCGATCAGCTCCCCATCCTTCAGGAAACAAAGCCCATCACCATTATGCATCACTTTATCGGTGGGGATTTCCATCTGAACCGAGTTGCACCATTTCACCTCCCCGAGGTACTCGCCCATCGATTTGGGAGTATCGGGCGACCCAATGTTGGGCTGTCTCCCATGGATGAAATAATCCGTGAACCCACGGTTGAAAGACTTCTCGGGATTGACTTCAAAGTCATAAGTACAATGCCCCCACGAGGCCTGTCCATATTCAGGCCTGCGCGCAAAGATGGCATCCAGCTGCTGGCGGTAATAGGCAGTGATATTCTTCACATAGTCGGCTTCCTTCAGCCGACCTTCGATCTTGAAACTGGTGATCCCCGCATCCAGCAGCTCTTCCAGATGCGCACTGTTGTTCAGGTCTTTCAAGCAAAGCAGGTGCTTGCCTTTGATTATTGTTATCCAATTGTCCTTACTCCTCACTCCTAACTCCTCACTCCTAACTCCAAGCAGGTCCCAAGGAAGGCGACAAGGCTGGGCACAAGCCCCACGGTTGGCGGAGCGGTTGCCAATGTACTCACTCAGGTAACACTGGCCGCTATGGCTGACACACAAGGAACCGTGGACGAAGAACTCCAGCGGTACCGTGGTCTGGTTTCGGATCTCCCGTATCTGATCGATGGTCAGTTCGCGGCCAAGAACAACTTGCTCAAAACCAAGCTGTTCCAACTCCTTTACCCGTTCCACGGTGAGGTTGTCGCATTGGGTGCTGGCATGAAGAGGGATGGGCGGCAGGTCGAGATTCAGCAGATTCAAGTCCTGGACGATGAGGGCATCCACGCCCGCATTCCAGCAATCCCATGCCAGCTGACGGGCAGGCTCATACTCTCGCTCATACAACAACGTGTTCAAGGTGACATAGACCTTGGCATTGAACAAATGTGCGTGCTGGCAAAGCTTTTCGATATCCTCGATGCTGTTTCCCGCCTTTTCGCGAGCGCCGAAGGCGGGACCCCCGATATACACCGCATCGGCACCATGGTCAATGGCAGCCAGACCCACTTCAAGGTTCTTGGCCGGGGAAAGTAGTTCTATCTGAGTCATTTTCATGAAGCAAAGGTACGGTTTTTAAACGTTTCGTAAGATTATTTTCTATTTTTGCATGATAAAGCGCATGAATACACGTACCAAACGCATATTATTCATCCTCACCGCCGTGGTGGTGATCGCCTTGCCCTTGCAGCAACTCCACATCATCAAGTTTCGCAGCTTGAAAGGTGTCGTCGCTGAGCAGCCTATCCCGACATTGACGTACGAGCATTGGAAAAACCAACGTTTTCAGCAAGGCGTGGAGCGCCATCTCCAGAACCATTACGGTTTCCGGGAACCGCTGACCAGGCTATACAATCAGACCCAATGGGACCTGTTCCACTACTCGAACCTGAAAAACAAAGGCATCTACATCAGCGACGACCAATGGTACTACGAGGCGATGAGTGTGGAAGAATATTACCAAGGCAATGCCCATCGCTATTCGAAAGATGCAATCGACATGGCCAAACAGTTCGACACCGAAGCGCTCATGCTTTACCAGATCCAACATATCCTGGAAGCCTACGGCACCCATCTCTTTGTGCTGCTGCTGCCCGGGAAGGAAGCCATCTATCCGGAACACCTGCCTGAAAACACGAAATACTTCCGTGAAAAAGAGATCACCGCATACGACTACTACGGCAAGAAGTTCTCCGAAATGGGCGTCAACTACATCGATGTAGGACAGTGGTTCCTCCAGATGAAAGACACCGCTGACTTCCCGCTCTTTCCCCAGACCGGAACCCACTGGAGCAACCTGGCCGCCATGTATGTCGCCGACAGCCTGGTACGCTACATGGAGGCATTGGGCCATGTCAACCTGTTGAATTTCAGCATCGGAGAGAAATATGTCCAGACGGTGGATCCCGACAACGACTTGGAGCAACTGATGAACCTCATCCGGCCTTTGAAGACCGCACCGAACTATTTTGCCAAGACCGAGGTGATTGAAGACCCCACGGCCAAGCGTCCCGTCCTCATCACCATTGGCGACTCCTTCTACTGGAACATCCTCAACCACACCCCGTTCAAGGAAATCTTCGGCGCAACACCCTACTGGTACTACAACAGCACCGTCTATTTTGAAGAGCCCTACCACAACACCTCCGAACTCGACCTCGTCAAAGAAGTGCTGGATGCCGACTTTGTGATGCTCGCCTACAGCACGACGCAACTCTACAAGATGAGCAACGGCTTCTCCACCCGACTGTTGCCGAGACTGTGTTACGACGATGAGGAACTACGGCAAATCAAAACAGATCTGGTTGAAAACATCAAGCAAAACAAGGCGTGGTTAGCGGCCTTGCAACGGCGTGCGGAAGAGTATCAGATTCCCCTTGACACCACGGTGGTCCACGAAGCTGAGTATGTGGTGACCCATTCGCCCCACATCTTCCTTCCCGCCTTGAAAGACAGCATTCCCACCCGCAGGTCCAGCGCAGTGATGCAATACCTCAAAGAACAACAAAAAGAATAGCCATGGTATTTAGCAGCAATGTATTTCTACTGTACTTCATGCCAGGATTCTTCCTGTTGTACTTTCTGTTGCCCAGGAAGGCCAGAAACTACGCCTTGCTCTTCGCTTCCTTGCTGTTCTACGCCTGGGGTGCGCCCGATTTCCTGATCCAGCTTGTTGTCTCCACCATTGCCAATTTCTACTTGGTGAAAGCCATGGTAGCAGCAAAGGAAACGGAAAACGGAATACGGAAAACGGAAAACTCCCCATTCTCCAAGATCCTTTGTGGGCTGTCCATTGCCATTCCCATCGGATTGTTGGTCTTCTACAAGTACGCGAACTTCTTCACGGAAAACCTATTTTGGCTTTTAGGCCGTCTCGGTTATTCTCAGTTTTCCGTTCTCCGTTCTCCGTTCTCCAAGATTCTCCTTCCCATTGGCATTTCGTTCTTCTCGTTCCAAAGTGTCACCTACACCTTGGACACTTACAGGGGGGTGAACCAGCCCATGAAAAAGCTCAGCGACTACATGCTCTACATCACGATGTTTCCCCAGCTCATCGCGGGTCCCATCGTCCGCTATTGCGACGTAGCCGACCAGATCCGCCATCGCGAGTCAGGGTACGCAGACCGTCTGCAAGGGTTCTACCGTTTTGTCATCGGCCTTTGCAAGAAGATCCTCATCGCCGATGTCATCGGGATGGAAGTCGATGCCATCTTGGGTCCCGCTAACCTATCGGCGATCAGCGCAGAGCGTCTGGCAACCCTCACGGAACGCATTGCCATGCTTGACTCCACCACCGCCTGGATGGTGGCACTGGCCTATACCTTCCAGATCTACTTCGATTTCGCGGGCTATTCCGACATGGCCATCGGCTTGGGCCGTATTATGGGGTTCAAATTCCCGGAGAACTTCAACAACCCGTACGTCTCCAAGTCGATCACGGAGTTCTGGCGCCGCTGGCACATCACTTTGGGCGCCTTCATCAAGAACTACCTCTACCTCCCCTTAGGCGGCAACCGCAAAGGCAAGGCACGCACCTACCTCAACCTCTGGATCTGCTTCCTGCTCTCTGGCCTCTGGCATGGTGCCAGCTGGAATTTCGTGGTTTGGGGCGCCTTGCACGGGCTTTTCATCTGCTTGGACAAGGTATTCAACGGAAAACGGAGAACGGAAAACGGAAAACTCTCCGTTCTCCGTTCTCCGTTTTCCGTTCTCCTCACCTTTCTCTTCGTCACGGTGACGTGGATGGTCTTCCGTATAGAGAAGCTCGACTTGGCTTGGACTTTCATCGGCAGGATGTTTGCCTTCCAGTTTGCGCCGTTACCTTTCAGCCTCAATCCCAGGTTCTACGTCACCCTGCTCTTGGCCGCCATATTTTCTTTCATCACCCTCACCAAAGCAGGCAGGAAACTGCAGGACTGGGTGTATAACCACGCATTCACCGACAGGCAGCACATCTTTGTTTGGATCCTCAGCGTGGCAGCCTTCCTCTTCTGCATCGCCGCCTTGAATGCTTCCCGTTTCAGCCCCTTCATCTATTTCAGATTCTAAGCCGACGCCATGAAAAACCGCCCCCATTTTACGATTCCCTTCCTTTGCCTCATGGGGTTCTTGGTGGCCATCTTCGTCCAAGGACTGACGCATTGGGTGCCCGCAAAGCCTTTGGTGGGTTTCTATGACGCCAAAAGGCCCGTGAAGCTGAAGGTGGACACTTGGCTCGACGGCAGCTATCAGGATTACCTCACCGACTATGCCCGTGTGCATACAGGCTTCCGGGAGTTTTTCATCCGAAACTACAACCAATGCTGCTATCTCTGCTTCAACAAGATCACCAATGACAACGTGGTATGCGGCAAAAACAACGAGCTGTACATGAAGATGTACCTCGACGACGTCACCGGAAAACGCGTCAAAGAATACTTCAAGACCGCAGACAGCGCCAAAGCGGTAGCCCGAGAGCACGTCCAGGAGACCCTGCGGCTCATCGACACCCTACAGCGTCACGGCACACAATTTCTCTTCGTCTTCGCCCCTTCCAAGGTGCTCACCTATCCCGAGAATCTGCCCGACGCCTATCGCGACAGCTTGGAACACTGCGACTTCCTGCTCTCCCAATACTATATCGAACAGTTCAAGGCACACGGCATCAACCATATCGACTTCACCCACTACTTCAAGACATTGCGGGACACCTTCCCCTACCCGCTTTACACCCGGTACGGTTCCCATTGGTCCGAAGCCACCATTCCCCTTGTGGCCGACACCCTCTTGAGAAAACTGGAAGCCATGACACCCTACCGATTCCCCGACATCCAGGTTCTGGACGAGAACTACAGCACCGACTATTCGGAACAGGACGGCGAGCTCGAGGCCTTGATGAACCTGTATTTCCCCGTGAAGAAACCCGCCGTGTCGAGACCCAGTTTCACTTTGACGGACACCCTCGGGAAGGACAAGCCTAACCTGCTGATTGTCGGAGACAGCTACAGCATCCAGCTGGTCAACTCCTGTTTCGCCGACGCCTTCAACCGCTGGGATTTCTGGCAATACAACGACAACATCCTCTCCAGCAGAGAATACCTCAACTGGAAGAAAGTGCCCTATTATGCCAAGGCCTACGAGATGCTGGAAGAAACCGACATCGTGGTCGCCATCGTCACCTCCGCCTACATCTACGAATACCTCTGGGGCTTTGAGCAGACCGCCTTCCGGCTATTTGCCAAAGGATCTTTAAGCGAAGAAGAAACTATTCAACTGAAAATCAATGAGATAAAGAATAATCCACAGTGGTATGAGCGTATCGTGGAACAGGCTTCCGAGCGGAACGTCAGCGTAGAGGAAAACCTTCGCAACAATGCCATCTATGTGCTTGATGCAGACAAGAAAAAACAGGAAGCCTACGAGAGTCAACAACCATAACGATAGAATTGTTATTTTTGCAGATTAATTAATCACCGACATGGTATTCAGCAGCAACGTATTTCTATTGTACTTCATGCCGATTTTCTTTGCGGTCTATTTCCTGACGCCGCGAAAGATCCGGAATTACGTGTTGCTGTTCGCCTCCTTGTTGTTTTACGCCTACGGCGCCCCGGAGTTCATCATCCACTTGATCCTTTCCACCATCGCCAACTTTTATCTAGTGCGTTGGATGATGAAGGCAAAAGAAAAGGAAAACGGAAAACTGAGAACGGAAAATTTTCCGTTTTCCGTTTTACCTCCCATTCGGTCGGTGAGCCCTTCGGGGTTCCGTTTTCCGTTATCAAAGTTGCTTTGCGGCCTCTCCATTGCCATCAGCATTGGGTTGCTGTTTTACTTCAAATACGGCAACTTTACGATGCAGAACCTGAACACCATCCTCGGTTGGGCGGGCTTCAAGAGCCTCTCTTGGACCAAGATCTTGTTGCCCATTGGCATTTCGTTCTTCTCTTTCCAGAGCGTGACCTACACCTTGGACACCTACCGAGGCGTCAACAAGCCGATGGAGCGGTTGAGCGACTACATGCTTTACATCGTGATGTTTCCGCAGCTCATCGCCGGTCCCATCGTCCGCTATTGCGATATCGCCGACCAGATCCGCAACCGAGAGTCGCTTTACACCGACCGGCTGCACGGTTTTTACCGTTTTGTGTTAGGTTTGTGCAAGAAGGTGCTCATCGCCGATGTCATTGGTTTCCAGGTGGACCAGGTATTGGGTCCCTCGAACTACGATGTGTTGACCTCCGCCCAGTTGGCCGACATCGCCAACAAGATCGCCGCCATCGACTCCACCACGGCCTGGATCACCATCCTGGCCTTCACCTTCCAGATCTATTTCGACTTTGCGGGTTACAGCGACATGGCCATCGGCTTGGGCCGCATGATGGGTTTCCGTTTCCCCGAAAACTTCGACAACCCTTATGTCTCCACGACCATCTCCGAGTTCTGGCGTCGCTGGCACCAGACCTTCTGCGTATTCATCACGAATTACCTATACTTCCCCTTGGGAGGCAGCCGCGTCAAGACCGAGGCCCGAAAGTACTTCAACCTATGGTTCTGTTTCCTCGTCTCCGGTCTCTGGCATGGTGCCGCGTGGAACTTCGTGGTGTATGGCGCGTTGCAAGGCATCTTCATCTGTGCCGACAAGCTCTTCCTTAAGAAGTTCAATGAGCGGATGGGCCGCATCCCGTCCGTCTTCTTCACCTTCTGCCTCATCGTGCTCACCCGTTGCTTCTTCCGCATAGAGCGCATCGACCTCTCCTGGCTCTTCATCAAGCGGCTCTTTGCCTTTGACTTCGTCCCCTTCCACTTCGGCGAGAACCCCCATCTCTATGTGACCATGCTCATCGCCGCCTTCTTCTCCTTCTTCACCCTCTCGAAGTTCGGTCTCAAAGTCCAGGACAAGGTCTATTTCACCGAATACAACAAAAGACAGCATATCTTAGCCTTCGTGGTCAGCCTCTGCGCCTTCGTCTTCTGCTTGGGCGCCCTCAACGCCACGGGCTTCAGTCCCTTCATCTACTTCCGATTCTAACCTACAACGACCATGAAAAGACCTGTCCGCTACACGATACAATTTGCCAGCATCCTAGTGGTGCTGCTCGCCGTGCTGCTGCAAGGTCTCACCCATGCCGTGAACACCAAGCCGCTTGCCGGCTACACCGATGAACTCGACACCGTACCGCTGAACTTCAGCACCTATTACGACGGCACGTTCCAGGACTATCTCACCGACTATGCCAAGGAAAACACTGGGTTCCGAGAATGGGCCATCCGGCTTTACAACCAGGTTTCCTACAGCTGTTTCAACAAAACCCATTGCCACTTTATCACCCCGGGAAAAGACGGCTATCTGTTTTATTCAGAAGCTTTTCGGGAGTATTATGGCATTGAGCCGCTCCATTTCTACAAAACCTACGACAATGCCAGAATCTGGGCGCAAAAGAATGTCAGGATGATGAACAAACTACGTTATGTTTTGAAAGACTATGGCGTTGAGTTCCTATGTTTTATGGCACCCGACAAAGCGGAAATCTATTCCGAATACCTACCCTACCACGAACCACCCAAAGGCAATGTCATCCATACAGCGGCCTATTACGATTCGCTGATGACGGCGATTGGTTTCCCACATGTGGAGATGACCAAGTGGTATTTGGCCATGAAAGACACGGCTTCGTTTCCCTTGTTCCCAAAACGCGACACGCATTGGCGCTATGCTGCCGTCTATGGCTTCGACAGCCTGTTCAGCTACATGGACAGCCTCAACGGCTTTGGCATCCCCGACATCCATGTCAATCAGTTGATAGCACTAGACACGGAATATCTCGAAAACGACGAACAAACGCTCAATCTCCTCTTCCCAATAGGTAACGATTCCCCGAAATATCGCGCCGACATCACCATTGACTGCGATGAAGGTTGTCACAAACCCAAAGTGCTTTTCGTTGGTGATTCCTTCATTTGGGACCTAGAGACCTACATGCCTTGGAAAGAAATCCTTGCCGATGTTGAAATCTGGTTCTATAACAAAGCGGCTTTTGTCGGTTTCGACAAAGAACGGCATCCTGTCACCGAAATCAATCGGTTGCGTTCCCTTTTGAATGCCGATTATGTTGTTTGGTATTCATCTGGTTATCAGTGGAGTAGGGCTTCATACGACTTTGTGGAAGATGCCTTGATCCAGCTTTGTGTCACCGACAGCCTTTTTGACGCACAGATCCCCTGGGTGATGGATAGCTTGGGCAACGATAGTGCTTTCAAAGCGAAGTATTACGCACAACATTATTGCGAGATATCACCTGATTCCTTGCGCCAATATGCCATTAATCTCTTAAAAAGCAATCCAGAACTGATCCCTGGATTACGTGGCGAAGCCATGCCGACCATCCGCAACACCAAAGCCATTGCCCTGGCCCAGCAAGCCAACACCATTGCCAATGACAAACTGTGGAAAACGACCTTGGAAATGGCTGCCTCAAAAACCGAACGGTCTTTTGCCGAACTCTTGGACAAAGAGGCCGAGAATGTCTTGTTCGGACGGCCGTTGCTTAAGGATGAAATCCAAGCCGATACGGCTACCATCATACAATATGAGGTTGAGAAACTCATCAACCTGTGGCGAAACGACCCCAAGCAAACCCTTTTCCTAGAACGCAAAGCCAAGGATAAAGGCAAGGATTACGAAACCGTCATGCAAGAAGACGCACGGTGGGTCATCCAAGAAAAACTTATCAACGGAGAATTATTCTAATACAACAAACATGGTATTCAGCAGCAACATCTTCCTCTTCTTCTTCCTGCCCATCTTCCTGGTGGCCTATTTCCTCACACCACGGAAGTTCAGGAACTATACCCTGCTTTTGTTTTCCATCGTGTTTTACGCTTACGGCGCACCCGACTTTGTCTTCCTTTTGGTCGGAGAGTGCATCGTCAACTACTATGTGGTGAGGGCGATGGCGAAACGGAACCCCGAAGGGCTCACCGACCGAATGGGAGGTAAAACGGAAAACGGAAAGTGGAAAACTATTCTTTGTGCCATCTCCATCATCCTTTCGCTGGGGTTGCTGCTCTATTTCAAGTACGCCAATTTCATGATGGAAAATCTCAATGGAATCTTGGGTTGGTTCCATCATGAGCCTGTATCTTGGATGAAAGTTGCCTTGCCCATAGGCATCTCGTTCTTCACCTTCCAATCCATCACCTATACCCTTGACGTCTATCGCGGCGTGACTCCTCCCAGCCAAAAGCTGACCGACTATGTACTGTATATCATGATGTTTCCCCAGCTTATCGCAGGCCCCATCGTCAACTACAACAGTGTGGCAGCCCAACTGGTGGAACGGGACAGCACCATGGAAGACCGTGTGTTGGGCTTTTACCGTTTTGTGATCGGCTTGGCAAAGAAAGTGCTTATCGCCAACACCTTGGCCGTTTACGCCGACCAGGTCTTTGCCATGAACTATGGTGACTTATCATCGGGAACCGCCTGGCTGGCAGCCCTTTCCTACACCATGCAGATCTATTTCGACTTCTCAGGGTACAGCGACATGGCCATCGGTCTCGGTAAGATGATGGGCTTCCGTTTTCCCGAGAACTTTAACAACCCCTATACCAGTCACAACATCACTGAGTTCTGGAAACGATGGCATATCACTTTGGGTAACTTCATCATGAACTATTTGTATATCCCCTTGGGCGGCAACCGCAAGGGCAAAGGCAGGATGTATTTCAACCTGTGGCTCTGCTTCCTGCTTTCGGGATTGTGGCACGGCGCCAGCTGGAATTTTGTCCTATGGGGCGCCTACCATGGGTTGTTCATTTGCTTGGACAAGCTATTGAACGGAAAACGGAACCCCAAAGGGCTCACCGACCGAATGGGAGGTAAAACGGAAAACGGAAAATTCTCCGTTCTCCGTTCTCCGCTTTCCGTTCCCTTCACTTTCCTCATCGTACTGATCGGCTGGGTGTTGTTCCGTGTGGAAGGTATCGCCCCTATCGGAGACTTCTACCAAGCCATGTTCAGTTTTAGAAGTGGAGACTTTGTGCGTGCCGACTCGCAATATTGGTTTGTCCTTGCCCTGGCACTGGTCTTCTCCTTCCTTACCCTGACCAAAGGCGGCCTGCGACTTCAGGAACTCGTCTTCGCCGACCATTACACCCCAAGACGCTCCTGGATTATGTTTGCCATCACACTAGTGCTCCTCATCCTTTCTGCCGGCTCCTTGTGTGTCTCCAACTTCAATCCCTTCATCTACTTCCGATTCTAACCCACGACAACCATGAAAAGACCTGTCTGCTACACGATACAATTTGCCTGCATCCTTGCGATGCTGCTGGCCGTGCTGCTGCAAGGTCTCACCCATGCCGTGAACACCAAGCCACTCCACGGCTATACCGATGAACTCGACACCGTGCCGCTGCGTTTCAGCACCTACTACGACGGCACCTTCCAAGACTATCTCACCGACTATGCCAAGGAAAACACCGGATTTCGGGAATTCCTGATCCGGAACTATAACCAGATCGCCTACACCTGCTTCAACAAGATCACCAACGACAACGTGGTGTGCGGCAAGAACAAGGAACTCTACCTGAAGATGTATCTGGAAGAGATCACCGGAGAGCGCCTCTTGGTGTTTTATCCCGATGTGGAGGCCGCCAAAGCCGAAGCCCGGAGCAACGTGGAAGCCACCTTGCGGCTCATCGACACCCTGCATCGGCACGGCACCGAGTTCCTCTTCGTCTTCGCCCCCTCCAAGACCGCGGTCTATCCCGAATTCATGCCCACCACCTACCAGCGGCAAATCGCCGACTTCTCGCTGGAAGAATATTATATCCAACTCTTCAAGGAAAACGGCATCCCGCACATCGACTTCCTCAACTACTTCAAGTCCCTCAAGGACCACTTCCCCTACCCGCTCTATACCCGGACGGGCACCCATTGGTCCGAGGCCTGCATCCCCATGGTCGCCGACACCCTGTTGCGAACACTGGAGGACTTGACAGGCTACCAGCTGCCGTCCATCGAATACCTTGACCCCAACCCCACCTCCGACTACTCCGTCCAAGACGGCGAGTTAGAAGGCCAGTTGAACCTGCTCTTCCCGATAGAGAAACCCGCCCTGCCACGACCTGTTTTCGCTTTGACCGATACGGTTGGCAAGGACCATCCCAACCTGCTCGTCATCGGCGACAGTTATTTCATCCAACTGCGAAACTCCTGTTTCGTCGAGGCCTTCCACCAGTGGGATTACTGGAAATACAACCGCGACATCGCCTCTTCCAACCAAGCCTACAACGGCAGAGAGGTGAAATACCTGATTGAAGCACCCAAGGTCCTCAAAGAAGCCGACATCGTCATGGCCGTCTTCACGGCGCCTTGTTTTTACCAATACATGTACGGATTCCCCGAAAGCGCCATGGAACTGTACGCCAGAGATCCTGACGACCTAGAGACAACACTTCGACTGGTGATGCAAGAAATCTCAGACAATCCTGGATGGATGCAAGCCGTTGAACGCCAGGCCAAGGAACGAGGTTTGAGCACAGAAGAAAACCTGCGCCGCAATGCCATGTATGTAATCACCGAAAGAAAAAAGAAAGCAAACAACTGATTGGCCATGAAGAAACGCACGCTGCTCTATCCTATCCTGTTCGGCATCCTGATGCTCTTCCTCTTCCTCCCGATGATGGAAGAGCACTTCAAGTTGTTCAAATTCCAAAGGCTAAGCGGTGTGTATCACAAAGCTCCAAAACCCGAGCTCAGCTTCGAAAACTATAAAAACGGCCAGTGGCAGCGACAGACCGAGACCTACATCAGCGAGAACTTCGGGTTCAGGATCCCCGTCATCCGCATGTACAACCAGTATGTCTATGACTTTTATCACAAGACCTTCAGCGGCGAGATTACCGTGGGCAAGGACGGGTGGTTGTACCAAAAAGACGGAACCGTGCAGTACTTCGGCAGGATGAACCAACGGCACAACCTCAGCAACGAGGAGTTTGAGCAAAACCTCGCCATCGAGACCCGGTCGCTGGTGAAGATCCGGGCGATCCTCAAAGAATACGGCGTGGAGCTGATGACCTTCACCTTGCCCGTGAAGAGCTACATCTATCCCGAACACCTGCGACCCCAACGGTTTATCGACACCACCTTCCACGCTGACGTGTATTACAACGAACAACTCACCAAGGCCGGCTTCCCGCATATCAACATGACCCCATGGTTCCAGACCCTCCGTCACGACTACCCCTTCACCCTGTTCTACGAAAAAGGCAGTCACTGGGCCTCTGGAGCGGTGCTGGCAACCGATTCGCTGTTCCGGTTCATGGAGACTTTGAAAGGCGACCAGCTGGCCGACATCGTCATGGGAACCCCGTACGAAGTGGCCGAGAAAGATGTCAACAGCAAAGACCGGGATCTGGCAGAACTGCTGAACATCGTCAAGATACCCAAGCAACACATGCCTTTATGGGAGATCCCTGTCACCATCGAGGCCGACAGTAACACCGTGTATCCCTCCGCATTGTTCATCGGCACCTCCTACTTCTGGTACATGACCCCGCGGGTGCCCTTCGAAAAGGTATTCAGCCGCCGCGATCTCATCTTCTATGACGCCCAATACTACACCAACGAAGAACAGACCATCCTCGACCTGAACCAGATCAACTACCTGAGGGAAGTGCTGTGCCACGACTATGTCATCTATTTCAAGAACGCACCACAGCTGTACAACGACGGTTTCCAGTTCTTTGGCAAGACCTTGATCGGGCTGTGCATCAGCGATGAGCGCTTTCAAGAGAAAAGACAAGAGGTGGCCGACAGCCTGGCCCTTTACCATCCTGTGGACGGATGGGAGCGAAAAAACTACCTGAACTATGCGGACGTCAAGTTGATACGCAACCCTGAACTCTTCGAGGAGTTGCGAGGGACCGAGGTGCCCACCTGTCGCAATCCCAAGCTGAGACAGCTGCTTGCAGAACGGGCAATCCGGAACAACAAGGACTGGTCGTTCCTGATGGAATGCAAGGCCAAGCACGACTCGCTCAACCTCGACAAGGTCTTCGAGATCGAGAGTGGAAACCTCATCAACGGCAGACCCCTCATCCAGAATAACGTGCTCTTCACCCCTTACGACTATATCGACCATTGGGTGGAAATGACCCTCGACAGCTTGCGGAGGAGGCCCGAAAGCCAAGGGAGCCGAAAAGAGCTGAGACCTTTGGCGCTGGCCATCATCGACAGCCTCATCAGCCACAACGCCTTTGAGAACGACACGCTGATGCAACGGGCTTGCATCTTCAGCGACATCATGCAACGCATGGGTACCGAAAGCGCGCTTGAGACCTTGCGGAAGAAAGCCCGCGACAAGCAAGTCAGCCTGGACAAAGCCTTCCGTGACGATGTACTCTGGGTGTATCAAAACAGGGAAAACGAAGCGTCGTGCACTCCCGAAAGACTCAAGACCCTGTATGAGAACTACCTCATTGAACATGGTTTTTGGATCAGCCAGAAGTCCCTGAAAAGCATCAAGGAAAAAGCCCTGAGCAACAAAAAGCCCTTCTTGGTGACGATTGCCCATGACGTGGAATGGATCAAGAACAACAGACAACAACACGACAATCCTTAAGACCGATGGTATTCAGCAGCAGCATATTCCTCTTCTACTTCCTGCCTGTGTTCCTGGCGGTCTATCTTCTCGTAGGACGCCGCCTCAAAAACGCGGTAGCGTTGTTCTTCAGCCTGCTGTTCTATGGCTTCGGCTCGCCCAGGTTCCTGTTGATCCTGCTGCTTTCCATCCTCATCGACTACTTCTTGGTGAGGGAAGTGGGGAAACGGAACCCCGAAGGGCTCACCGACCGAATGGGAGGTAAAACGGAAAACGGAGAACGGAAAACGTTTTTGGTGCTATCCATTCTATTGAATATTGGACTCCTCGCCTATTTCAAATACGCTAACTTCTTCATTGAGAACTTCAATGCGCTACTTGGGGTCTTTGGGGCCCATTCCATCCATTGGACCAAGGTTGTCCTTCCCATTGGGATCTCCTTCTTCACCTTCCAGAAGATGAGCTATAGCATCGATGTCTATCGTGGGACGGCGAAACCCCTGAACAACATCGCCGATTATGCGTTGTACATCATGCTTTTCCCGCAGTTGATTGCAGGTCCCATCGTGCGTTACAACGAGATTGCCGACCAGATCACCGACCGCAGTGCCAACGAGACCACGGACAACAGGATTTTGGGATTCTACCGCTTTGTCCTGGGTTTATCAAAGAAGATGCTGATAGCCAATATCTTGGCGGAATATGCCGATCAAGTGTTTGCGTTACCCGCCCAGCAGATCGGCACCAGCACGGCCTGGCTGGGGATCCTCGCCTACACCTTCCAGATCTATTTCGACTTCGCCGGTTACAGCGACATGGCCATCGGCATTGGAAGGATGATTGGATTCAAGTTCCCCGAGAACTTCAATAACCCCTACATCAGTCGGAGCGTCACCGAGTTTTGGAAACGCTGGCACATCACTTTGGGTCGCTGGATGATGGACTACCTCTATATCCCCTTGGGAGGCAACAGAAAAGGGATTCGCAGGACCTATCTCAACCTTTGGATTGTGTTCTTCCTCTCCGGTCTCTGGCACGGCGCAGCCTGGACTTTCGTGGCTTGGGGCGCGTACCATGGGTTGTTCATTTGTTTGGATAAGCTATTAAACGGAAAACGGAGAACGGAAAGTGGAAAATTTTCCACTTTCCGTTCTCCGTTTTCCGTTCCCCTCACGTTCGTGATTGTGATGATCGGCTGGGTGCTGTTCCGCTCCGACACCATCGGCTACGCCGTGCATTACGTAGGGGCCATGTTTGGCGCCAATGGGAGCACACCGGCCCTTTTTGTCAACAGCCAATTTGTCTTCACCCTGATCATCGCCGCCATCTTCTCCTTCATCGGTTTGGTTCCCAGTGCCACCCTGCGGTCGAAATTAGATAAACTTTCCACTTTAAACTTTAAACTTTCCACTCCCCGTTGCCTTCTCCTCGGCTTGCTGATGCTTGTCCTCCTCTTGCTCTCCGCTTCGTTCATCCTTAAAGGTAGTTTCAACCCCTTCATATACTTCAGGTTCTGATGAAAACGTTCAAGAAAATATGGTTTCTGTTGCTGCTGCTGGTGCTCTTCCTGCCCATGCTGCAAGGCATCTTCCATGTTGTGAAGGAGAAGCCCTTGGACGGTGCTTTTGTGGAGACACCCCTACCCAAGATCACCCTGAAGACCCTGATGAAAGAGACCGTGCAAGACTCGCTGATGACCTGGTGTACAGAGCACTCCGGGTTTAGGAACACCATGATCCGCCTGAACAACCAGCTGCTATATTCTGCCTTTGGCAAGGTCTCTGCCATCGGTCCCGTGAAAGGCAAGGACGACTTTACCTTTATCGAGGAGTCGTATATCATCAGCTATACGGGCGAGACCTATATCGGCGACAAGGCCATTCAAGACAACACCCGAAAACTCAAGCTCATCCAGGAGATGCTCCACACCAAAGGCATCACCCTGCTGCCCGTCTTCACCCTAGGCAAGGCCTCCTATTATCCCGAACTGATTCCTGAAAAATACTATAAAAACGGTCGGGAGACCAATAATTATAAAGAATACCTGAAAGCGTTTGAAGCACAAAACGTTGAGATGATAGATTTCAACCAATACTTCATATCATTTAAAAACCGCGAGCTCCACCCGTTCTATTGCAATCTGAGTGCACACTGGACGGCCTATACGGCTTCCTTGGCTGTAGATTCGCTGGTGCGTTATATGGAAAGCATTACGGGACAGGTCCAAGCCCATGCCGTCATCGATGCCTTCGACACCACTTTCCTGATGAACCAGGACGACGACTTATACAAGATGATGAACCTGCTGCTGCCGTTACCCCGCAACACCATTGACCAGCCCGTGTTCCACTTTACGGAAGGCTACAAACCCAAGGTGTTGGCCATTTCCGACTCTTATTGGTGGACCGTCTATGCGTGGAATATCGCGCTCCCTCAGCACTTGTTTTCCGATGGCGGCTTCTGGTTCTACAACAAAACCATCTATCCCGAGCGTTCGCCCATCCAAAACGTGGAAGCCGTTGATTACAAGCAAGAAATTGAAAATCAGGATTTTGTACTACTTCTTTGCACAGAGGCCACCAACCATCTTTGGCCATACGGTTTCATTGAGCGTTATCTGAGCGGCTACGACAATGTTTTCCGTTACAAACCCTCGGAACAATACGACGCGGCCGACAGCCTCTACCTTGCGTTCCGCAATGCCGAGATCGAGAAGAACATCCAGCGCATCAAGGAATCACCCGAATGGCTGGAGAGCGTGCAACGTCAAGCCAAGGAAAAAGGCATTTCTTTGGAGCAATCGCTTTGGGACAATGCCGAATACAGTTATCGCGTGGATATGGAACCCAACGGATTTGTAAGATAATCACGGATTTCGTGGGTTCTTACTCCACGACGATCTCATATACTTTTCCCTCGATGTCGCTTTTGTTATAGGGAATCAAGCCCTGTTCCCACACAATGGGGGGCCACCACTCGGAATAGTGGTATTCCTGGGTGACGACACAACGCATCTGGTTGTTAGGGATGCTGGTGAACTTGTCATTCATATAGCCCATCACCTTCAAATGCTCAGGATCGGGACCGAGACGCCAGATGATTTCGGTGGGACGCCATTCAATTTCATAACAATACCAAGGCGACTTGAAGGCTTGATTGCTCATCGGGGAACGCTCTGTCAGGGCTTTATAGAGCTTGTACCAACGCAAGGTTTCGAATCTGCGGTCCTTGCCGTAAGGGATGGTGTCGATGCCCCAAGAGAAATATTTGGGTGACGGCACGGCGAGGTCCCAGTTGGTGCAGCAGTACATCACATCGTCGTTCAGGGTCTCGTCTTGTACGACGCAGACGCTGTCGGCACGCCTGCCATAATAGTCTTTCGGCCAAAAACGCGAAGCCTTCACGATCTCGATATCAATTTCGGAGTAATAGTAGTCCGGATGTCGCACGGGGTTGTCCGAGTCGTCGCTCTTGTCCACATAGCCACCTTCCGCCGCATCGTGACGACGGTTGTTCCAAGCATGGTTATCGCTGTAAATCAACCAGAAAGCGTAGGTCAGACCGTTCCAAACATTTTCATCGTTGAGCATCACCGGGAACTTGATCTTGCCACGGAACTTGCCGTAGGTGAAGCCCACACGGGTGCGGATGCCCGTCGATTCTTTTTTCAGATGCTCAGGGTCGTCGTTGCCCGGATTGATGAGACGGATATACTGTCGATCGTCAGAGAGGCGCACCGTTTGGCAGGGCGTGGAAGAGACCACGGGGTAATCCCAATGCAGCTGCGCGGAGTCATACTTCGTCTTGTTGGCTTCATAATCGGCACGAGAATAAGGGTTGTCGCCCACCACATCCTGGATGACGGGGATGTTTCGCAGGGTATATTGCTGGCTGATGGAGCTGAAAAACTGTTCGTAGAGGGCGTTTTTGTACAGCGTGTCGTCGGTGTTATCGCAAAATACGCCTTTGTCCACCGCGATAACAGCACGGGTCTTCAGTCGCCGCCTCGACTTGATGACTTTATAGTTTTTCGATGGATGCGTATCGAACCAGCCGTAGGGATTCACGTATTGGCCATTTTCATCGGTTGTGCCAATATGTTGCACAGGGTCCGGGATTTCCTTCAACCCCGCCTCGTTACAGAGCACCAGCATGAAACTATATTCGCCCACCCGTGGGTTGCGTTTCCAGCGATGGTTGCAATCCCCTTGGTTCTTACGGTCGTTGATGACCCAAAGGGCGTCTTGCTGGAGTTGCTCATCGACGCTGCGACCGTTCTTTTCGGCTTTCTCCACCACGGAGTTGTACCATTCAGGCACGTTGTGGATGTCGTTGATGACCGATTGTATATGCGCAGCATTGAAACTGTTCTCTGAAAGGTCTGCACCATAATAGTTTCTTTCGTCGCGGGGATTGCCTACGATACGGAAGGCATCTTTGGTACGGCGATGCTCAATGGGTTTGAAGCCGACGCTCACATCTTCCCAACTGCCGTAGAAATTCTCGTTCGCCAAGGCCGAGGTATCCGGAAACTTATAGCTTTCGTTCTGGTAGTAGATCTTGTAATAGTTGTATTTCTTCGATAAAGTGAGAAAACGGAACTCAAACAAGCCCGAACCCGATGCCGTTTGCTTGGCCGAAGGAAGGGTGATGCCCTCCAGCACGGCGTTGTCCAGATCCATATCGAGGCAAATCGTCCGACCTGGACCGAAATTGGACAGCGGGCGGAAAACGGAAAACGGAAAACGGAAAACGTAAAATACAATTATCAGTACCACTGATAACACGCAAAGTATTATGATGTGTTTCTTGCGTTTGTTCATTGTCTCACAATTTTGTTGATGATGGATCCTATCCTAAGGAAATAGACCCCTGGAGTAGCGGGCAAGTCAAAATCGATGATATTGGTTCCCGTATCGAGGAAGGCATTCCAGCAACTCACCTGACGGCCTTGCAAGTCATACAAGATACAGGTTTCGATTTTCACCGCATCGGAAGTTATCTTTGCCTTTACTTCTCCCTGGCTAGGATTGGGGTAAAGACACGACACCAGCAAGTGGTACTCCGCGGTATCTTGAACATAGTCATCCAGCAGCGGCAAGATGGTTTCGCCACGTTTCATCAGAAACCAGTGGACGTTCTGCATATTGTCATTCCAATCGCTGACACTTTCTGGAATGGCAAATCGATCTGACTGGAGAGGGATTTCAGGTTCCAGTTGTTGTCTGATCTCGTTAAACATCGGACCGGTATTGGCATACCTGAAGACGTTGCTCAGCAAGACATAGAAACGAGACTTGAACTCGTTTTTGAACTGGTCGTTTTCCAGCAGTTTCCTGAAAAGCAACGTGGCTTTGGTACTTGAGGGCCACACACCGTCACCCACATAGATGGCATTGTCAAAAGCCTGGGTAGTATTCCTAACCATGCAGGCATCGCCGTCAAAGAAGATCCAGCGCCACGGGCCATCGTCCTGTTGCCAACAACGCATGTTATTGGAGGGCCAGTCCTTGTTTTCGAGGAACAACTCCAGGATTTGCCAATCGATGAAATTATCCAGATCAATCTCCTGTTGGAGGCTCCCATAAGCTTGTGGATCAGATAAGTCAACGGTCTCCAGCCATTTAAACAGAGCGTTGAAATGGTCGGGAACGCCACAGTCAACATTTGGATTCCAGCCTGAGAGAAGGTTTACCTTGGTGATATCGACGTCGAAATGGTCTTCGAGATAACGCTCATCGGGACGTTCATGGATGTAATAAATACCCCAATATTCCCCATTGAGATACAGGACTACCGGACGGGAGGCCAGCGATTCCACATTCAACTGGGCAGCGATCTGGTTACTGATATGGTCGTTCACCCCTGTATCGTTCCAAGAGGCAGCGAAGGGCTTCAGTACCAGGTGTTTGAAACTGTTCAGGGGGAGGTTGTCAAAGAAACGGTGTTCAAAGCGTTTCTTGCCATACGCTTCGCGGGCATAAAGTTTCATGCATTTTTGTGGGAAGCGTCGTCCGTTGCCGCCATGGGTACGCAAGCCAGCACGTTGGTTGATGCCTTCGTTGTTTTGTTCATAGAACTCGACATTGATGGTGCGTTCCCAAGCCTCGCCAGTCATATAATAGTTCCCCGTCCAGTTGGGATTCGAGGGGTCGAAGTGCACCCCTGGGACGAAGATTCCGTACTCCTGGTCGAAGAGGTCGAGCGAGTCAGCACAGAGTGACATAACGGGAAGGCCATGGGTGTCGCATCCCAAAGCGCGGATGAAATAGCTCTGCGTCGTCACCTCGCTGATACATTCCTCGTTTTCGTCGAACACGGCGGCCCGAATCACGATACCATGCGGCACTGTTTGGGGAACATACACAAGGTCGTCGGGAGAGATCTGGATGGTGTAGTTATCGGAAGTGGAATAAAGACAACCGTCCAGCAGCAGCGGTCCGGTGTAAAGCCTGGACTGTGCTGTTGGACGGTTGCCGTTGGTCGTAAAACGGATATGGTGTTGCGGATAAAACGGGGAGATTTCAAGGGTGAATTGATCCTCATAGAAGCCTCCTGGCGCCGAGAAGCAAGCCTTCTCAGCAGGCTGCCCTATGCCAAAAAACGGCACAAGCAACAAAAGTTGTATGAGCATCCATCGGTTCACCTTTCATTTTCCGTTTTCCGTTCTCCGTTTTCCGTTTCTTAAATTTCCTCTTCCTCGCGAACCGGTTCCGGCTCTGACTTGCGGATATCGAGTTCGTTGATGAGGTTGGTGGCACCAGCGTACTTGTCGATGATGAAGAGCACGTAGCGGATATCGACGTTGATGGTGCGTTGGAGTTTGGGCTCGAAGTTGACGTCACCGCTCATGGCTTCCCAGTTGCCGTCGAAGGCCAGACCGATGAGTTCGCCCTTGGCGTTCATGATGGGGCTACCGGAGTTACCGCCAGTGATGTCGTTGGTGGAGAGGAAGCACACGATGAGTTCGCCGTTCTCGTCAGCGTAGGCACCATAGTCTTTGCGTTCGATGAGTTCGAGGAGGCGCTTGGGAGCGTCGAACTCATAGTCGCCGGGCACATATTTCTCGAGGATACCATTGGCGGTGCACACATAGTCGTAATGCACAGCGTCGGCAGGCATGTAGTCCTGCACCGAGCCATAGCTCATACGCATGGTGGAGTTGGCATCGGGATAGAGGAACTTGTCGGGATACATGGTGGCATAGTATTCACGCAGACCCTTCACGAAGATGTGGTCGTTCTCCTGGATGGCGGTTTGGGCCATACGGTAGGCGGGGGCAGCTTGCATGATCTTTTCGGTCAGCTGCTGGCTCATTTGGAAGGCGACGTCTTTCTTCAGCTTCTTGGTGCTGGGTTTGGCGATGAAAGCCTTAATGGTTTCGGGGGTAGCGAAGATGGAGTTCTCATAGACGTAGTCGGCGAAAGCGTCGATGTTGCCCTTGAACTTCTTGTCAACGAGTTTGCTATAGAATTCCGGAAGGTCGGCTTCGTCGAAGGCTTTGCGATAGACTTTCAGCATCTCGGCGAACATCTTGTGCTCCACTTGAGGATCGGTGCCTTCGAACATGGCATCCACGTCCATGCCTTGGAGTTCCATAGCAGCGGCTTCTCTTGCCTCTTTGTCATCGCTTTCGGAGGCCATGTAATAGCCAGTGAAAGCCATGGCGGCACCCACGGGGCCCATCTGAGCGGTGAAGTTGGGGTAGAAGAGGTGTTTGGCCACCTGACCGAGTTGGCTGTAGCTCTCTTTCAGGTTCGGGAGGGCGTTTTCATATTCATGTTTTTCGTTGCGGCCCACCCACAGCATGAAGTTGTTTTCGAGTTTCACCTTGGCTTCGCTGACTTTGTTCTTGCGGAGCATGGTGCATTGTCCGATGAAGTTCTTCCAGGTGTTGGCCAGGCCAGCGTGGTTGTCGGCATACATCAGGTTGATGGCGTCGTCCTTTTGCATGAACTCATCCATCACTTCGAGTTCCTTACCGAAGACGTCGATGATGATGGGATAGAAGGTATCCACGTTGTAGTCGATGCCGTAGCTTGACATGTAGCGTTCAGTGGTGCCCGGGAAACCCCAGATCATGGTGAAGTCATCTTGCTTCACGCCATCGATGCTGATAGGGAGGTAGTGCTTGGGAGTCAGCGGCACATTATCGGCGCTATATTCGGCAGGGTTACCATCCTTGTCGGCATACACGCGGAAGATGGAGAAGTCGCCAGTGTGACGGGGCCACATCCAGTTGTCGGTGTCGCCGCCAAACTTACCGATGGACTCGTTGGCCACGCCCACGAGACGGACATCGGTATAGACTTTATACACAAACATGTAGTACTCGTTGCCCTCAAAGAAACCTTTGATGACGGGGTTGTACTTGCCGTCTTCGGAGGCTTGGGCTTCCAGGTCTTTGATTTTGGCGTTGATGGTCTTGGTGCGGGTCTGCCAGTCCATGTCGGAGGTAACCACGGCGAGGACCTCTTGGGTAACGTCTTCCATACGGACGAGGAAGGAGGCGCTCATATCGGGAGCGGGGATCTCTTCAGAATAGTTTCTGGCCCAGAAGCCATCGTGCAGATAGTCATGCTCCATGGAGCTGAGTTTCTGGACGGCGCTGTAGCCGCAGTGGTGGTTGGTGAAGAGGAGACCGTGCTCGGAGACGATCTCGCCGGTGCAGAAGAAGCCGCGGGGTTTGGCGTCGCTGCCGAGACCCACGATGGCGTCCTTCAGACTGTTATGGTTGATGCTGTACAGCTCTTCGGGGGTCAGCTGCAGACCCATCTTCTGCATGTCAACATAGTTGAGGCGTCCCACAAACATCGGGAGCCACATGCCTTCGTCGGCACGCACGCTGCCCATCATAGCCATGATGGCGAGCGCAAATACGAGTAATTTTTTCATTTATACTTGGATTTAATATTAACGGCGAATTATACGAATTAAACGAATTTTCATTTATCACCTAAAAGCACTTCCGGTCCCATGTGATAGAAGATATCCACGGGGATGCCGGCTTCGTTGACACGGTCAAGGTCGGCTTGGAGTGCAGGTTTGATGACGCTCATGTCGCCCAACCAGTTTTTGGTGGCTTCATAGTCACCGTTGCCCTGGCAGATGAGGATGGCACCGGCGAGTTTTTCCACGGCGGCTTTCATCTTTTCGAAGTCGATGGCATATTGGCCTTGTTCGTTGCGGGTGAAAGCACCTTCGTTCTGCATATAGTTGAATTCAAGCATGTTGGCTTTGCCGTGGGCGCTGGCGGCGCCGAAACGCACGGAGCGGAAGATACCGGCGAGGAAAGTGGTGTAGTTGTCCACGAGTTCGGTGGTGGTGTATTCACCCATCTCGGCGAGTTTGGTCACCAGATAGAGGCCCAGCACATCGGCTTTGGCTTCCTCTATGGCGTTGTAGGTATTGCCGAGGGCGCTGTGGACGGTACCTTTGCCGGTGATGGTGTTCTTGATACCCATGCCGTGGGCGGTCTCATGGAACATCACGTTGGCAAAGAAGGCGTCAAACTTGATATGGTCCATGGATTCGGGGGTCATCAAGGTATGGGCGATGGGCACGAGGATGTTTTCGAACTTGGCGGCCATGGCGTTCTTCAGTTGAAGTTTGCGGGTGCCTCTCTCGAGTTGTACGCGTTCATCGTTAGGCAGGTTGATGGCGATGGTCTTACTGTTGGCGTTGCAGTCGCCGGCGTAATACACGGCGTCATAAGCGGCGAGATCGACATCAGAGCCTGGGACTTCTTTCTTGTACTCTTCGGGCACGGGAAGTTGTTTTTGGAGTTCCGGCACGAAGGCGGCGTAGCGGGCCAGCTGCTTGGTCCATTCCTGGTCCTTGATCAGGATGAAGGCCTCGTGGGAAGCCTTGATGCCATAGCGGGCGTCCGTGTAGTTCTCGATGGGTCCGATGACCATGTCGATATTGTTGTTGCGGACATCCATCCAGCGCATGTCGCTTTCAAAGTAGTCATCGGTACGGAGGGCTTTGGCGCGGAGTCTCAGGTAGTCGGCAAACTCTTCGTCGCCAGCGAGTTCTGAGGCGTCGTCAAGCAGGGAAGCGGCCTTTTTGATCTCCTGATCAAAATAGTCATGGTACCACACGCATTTCAAGGCACCGTTCTCGTCGCGGACGATCATGGTGTATTGGCTGTTCTTGTTGGGGTCGTCGAAGGCATTCCATTCTTCCTCGGTCATGTCCTGAGGATAGAACTGGGCGCCGGCAGGTTTTTCGCCGAAGCCTTCCACAAAGGGTTTGTTGTCGTTGAGGCCGTCCCAAGGGCCGTAAGTGATGCAGGCGAATTGACGCACATCAGGATCGCTGATGCGTGACAGCAGTTCGTCCTTGTCGCCGTAGTTCTCTCTCCAGAAGAGGCTTTCCATAATGTCGGCGGCTTCGAAGAGCAGGGGGAGCATCTCCTTTTCGTTCTCGCTCAGATGGCTGATGTCGGAAGTCAGGGTGTATTCCGCATATTTGTCTATCAGCTTGGGTTGGGGTTGTTCCACGGGTTGTGTTGGTTTCTGTGTGCAGGAGACTGCCATCAAAGCTAGCACTGCAACAATGGTTAAATGTTTGATTTTCATGTTTTTATATTAAGTGTAACGATTTCACTTTTCAAGCGGACAAAAATAGTCATTTTTTCGTATTATTGCAAATCATAAATACCGCCATGAAAAAACGCAAGGTACCCCATACTTTTGTCATTGTTTTTTGTTGCATCCTCATCGCCGCCATGATGACGTGGTTCATCAAGCCCGGGAAATATGTCTCCGAGCAGGTTGGAGGAGAAACGGTGATGACGTTTTACTACCAAGACCAGCTACCTGAGGCGTATGCGGCAGACTTCCATGCTGAACCGCAGACCTGGCAGGTGTTCTCGGCCTTGTTCAAGGGTTTCGTGAAGCAAAGCAGCATCATCGTGTTCATCTTGATCATCGGCGGTGCTTTTTGGATCATGAACAAAAGCAAGGCCATCGACACGGGCATCATGGCGTTTTTACGAATTACCAAGCGATTGGAACACAACAAGCTGATTCGCAAGATCGGTGTGAACAACATCATCATTACCTTGGTGATGATTCTCTTCAGCTTGTTTGGTTCGGTGTTTGGGATGAGCGAGGAAACCATTGCTTTTACGTTGATCATCATTCCTTTGGCCATCTCCATGGGTTACGACTCCATCGTGGGTGTCTGCATGGTGTATGTGGCGGCGCATATTGGTTTCTCCGGGGCCATGCTCAACCCCTTTACTATTGGCATTGCGCAAGGGATCGCGGAGATCCCGTTGTTTTCGGGCATCGGCTACCGGGCGGTCTGTTGGGTGATCCTGACCATCATCGGCATCGCCTTCGTCCTATGGTATGCCAACAAGGTGAAGAAGAACCCGACGGCGTCGATTGTTTATGAGGATGATGAGTACTGGAGGAGAACGGAAAACGGAGAACGGAGAACGGAGAACGAAGAATTATCCGTTTTCCGTTCTCCGTTTTCCGTTTCCTGGTGGGTTTACGCCGCCATCACCGCCCTACTGCTCTTTTGCGCGATTCGCTATCCCATGACTACGTTGAAGGTTGGGAACAGTGCCACTACCCTACCCTTGTTGCCCATCGGTGCGGGATTGTTTGCCTTGATTGGCTTCTTTGCCTTACGGAAGGCGGTGCCGTATTTCGTCCTGACGATGCTGTTCGGCACGGTTTATTACCTGATCATCGGCGTGTTGGGGTACGACTGGTACATCATGGAAATTGCCACGCTTTTCCTGTTCATGGGCGTGTGTAGCGGTCTCAGCATCAACAAAAGCGCGAGTGAGATCGCGAAGTTGTTCATCGAAGGCATGGGGGATATCCTTTCGGCGGCGGTGGTCGTGGGACTGGCGGCCGGCATCGTCATCGTGTTACAGGACGGTGGGGTCATCGACACCATTCTCTATGGTTTGTCGAAATCGATGAACAACCTGGGAGCCATTGCTTCCACGGAAATCATGTACGGCATCCAGACCTTGATCAATATCGTGATTCCGTCGGGTTCGGCCAAGGCGGCCATCACCATGCCGATCATGGCGCCCTTCAGCGACTTGATTGATATCTCACGTCAGACCACGGTCATGGCCTTCCAGTTCGGTGATGGTTTCACGAACATGATCACCCCAACCTCTGGGGTGCTCATTGCCACCTTGGGTGTGGCCCGCATCCCATGGGAAAAATGGGTGCGTTTCATCTGGAAGTTCATCTTGGTGCTGATCATCGTCGGGGCATTATTGCTCATCCCCACGGTGACGATGCAGCTGGAAGGGTTTTGAGAGAATTACTTTCTCTTCTTGCTCATGGCGTAAGCAGCGCCGAAGCCGAGGAGCAGCAAAGCGCCGCTGCCCAGGGGAGCGTTCTGGTTGGTGGTTAGGCCGTGGCCGGGGAGGGTGGGCATGTCGATGTCCTTGGCGCCTTCTTCACCGCCCTTGCCGAACAAACCGTTCTGAGCGAATGAAGCCATACCCAGACCGAGAACGATAGCGATAGTCAAAACAACTTTTTTCATAGTATTGATTGGTTTTTATGTTGAACTCTCTAATAGGATGGAGAACGGAAAATTTTCCGTTTTCCGTTCTCCGTTTTCCGTTTATTTAATGACGATCTTCTGAGTCTTGTCGTTGAGTTGGAGCACATACACGCCGGCGGCGGCATTCAGTTTGATGTTGCTGACACCGTTGATTTGCTCAGCGGCAATGACGCGGCCGGTCATGTCGATGACGCGGAGGGTGCCCTCGCCGTTGACGATGATGTTGCCGTTGCTCACGAAAGCGAACTCGCTGCTCTCGCTGTTGTTGCCCGTGGCGAACACCAGTTTGAAGCGTGAAGCGTAGTCGCTGCTCTTAGCCTCGAAGCTGTAAGTCGGGTTGGCAAGGAGGTCAACCTCGGCACCGGTCATATTGTCGATGAGGTGCAGGTAGCTGAAGTTGACAGCCTCGCTGGTGAAGTTGAGGGTGTAGGTGCCGTCATTTTCAGCCTTGAAGTTGACAGGCATCTCGCCGAAGCTTTCCACGCTGGCCACAGCGCAGTCCATGCCGTTGACGGGCATATAGACCTTGGTGTGGTTGGAGTTGAGCTGGACCTTGCGCAGATCGTTGCCGCCGAAGGACATGATGGCGCGGTCGATGAGTTTGCCGTTCTGGGTGACGTTGAGGGCGGCATTGGCGCTCTTGTCAAAATCAAAGTTACCGGACCAGATGAAACGCACTGTTTCGTCAGCGCCTTCTGCGACGACGGCGATGCCTTGCGCACATGCAATCTCGCTATAAGCGGCCTGAGGCACAAATTCTTCGTCATTCATAAGGGTGTAGAAAGCTCTGGCAACAGTAGCGCCTCCCGGGAAGGGGTTACCCACGAGGTTGACGCCTGCAAATTCAGCGCCGTCAACATATTCCAGATCAACATCCGTATCCGGATAGTCGTAGAATTCAGTGTCGATGTTGGAAGCGTCGAAGACGAGGGTGGTGCCGTTCTTGCTGGCATAGAGGTAAGCCTTGTGGACTTCGAGTTCGGCGAACTCATTAGCCTTGAAGTTGAGCCATTCGTTGCCTTCAGCGTCAGGAATCTGGCTGAACATATAGAGGTCGTAATCTTCTTCATCGGCGGCAATCATGCCTTCCACAGCAGAAGGTAGAATGTTACCGATGGGTGAGGTAATGAGGTAGTAGTGACCTTTCTCACCGTTGTGAGCTTCGATGGTCATAGAGATGGTGGGGAAGCCGCAGTCCACATTGTAGGTGAAGCAAACACCTGCTTCGGGAGCTGCTGAATTGGTAGCTTTTTCAAGGATGACCTCGCCATTGTGAGTGAAGGTGTATCCACATTCTCTAGGATAGTTTCCGCTCACCCAAACGAATTGGATCTCGCGACCGTCGCAAACGTTGAAGGAACCTTCGTAAGGTCCAGTGACATCGGGCATGGTCAGTTCGTAAAGCACTTCTCCTGTTGTTGCATCCACAATGTTCATGTATGCTTGGTTCCAGCTGTCATCGTATTGGTCGGTGAAGCTGTAGTTGATTGCGCACATTTCATCGGGCAAACAGAGGTCGGTGGTGAAGCTGACGGCATTGGTCCATTCGCTGGTGCCGTTATCGCCACAGTCGGCCTGCACTTCCACACTGTAAAGGGTGCCCAGTTCAAGTCCGGTCAAGATGTAAGGATTGGTGATGACATCGTCAACCTCAACGCCGTTAAGGCGCATGTTCCATGCCTCGGCATCGCTGGTCCAGCTGATGGTGGCTTCGGTGCCACTTGAGCTGTAAGTAACGCCCGTAGGAATCAGGCAGGAAGGAGCCTCAAGCACACGCAGGGTATAGTCGTGGCAAACTGCATAGGAGCTTGTGAAGCAAGCACTATGATTTGCGGTGGCGGAACCATTAATATAGCTGTCGAAATAGCTATCAGCACCAGCGATACGCATACGGTAGTCGCCCACAGGTTGATCGGCGGGTGCGGTGAGGGTGGCTTCAAGCACTTCCGGGACACCGCCGGAACCCTGATCGCTCATGCCGGTATAGACAATCTCGCTGTCTTCGAAACTCAAGCTGTTGTCCCAGTCCACCCAGATGATGGTACCATAGCTGTAAACGTTGCTGGAACCAGTGGCGTAGGTGATGAGGATCTCCGATTCCACACCGGCCTGTACGGCGCCAACCATGGACGAGTAGTCGCCGTAGAAAGGTGAGGCGGCGGGAAGACCGTAGGTCTCATCCACATTAGTCACCATATCGTCGCCCATACCGAAGAGCACTTTAGTGATACCCTTGCCGTCTCTGCTTGTCGGTCTAGGCTCGCAGTAACCGATATGCACGCTGACGGGACCTTCCCATTGGCTGTAGCCGTCTTCGGGGCCGCAGTAGGCGCGAACCCAGAAGTAGTAGTCGCCAAGATCAAGGTCAAATACGCTATAAACGGTTTCGTCAGGGTCTTCCAAAGTGGCAACAATATTTTCAGCAGGGTCAGCATCAGGATCAGTGGATAAAGCCACTTCCCAATCGGTACCTAAAACAATACCCCATGACACGTATGCGTCCAAGCCATCTTCAACCGCACTCAAATACTCGGGTACTGGACAGGCTATGGTGGTGGTGAAGCTCACGGCGTTAGTCCAATCGCTGTAAGTGCCGCTGCAGTTGGCACGTACCTTGACGGTGTAGGTTGTTTCAGGATCGAGGTTTTCGAAAGTGTAGGTGGCTTCGTTCACATCAATGGGGTCTTCATCGTTCAGTTGAACTTGCCAAGCGGTAGCGTCGGCAGTCCAAATGATGGTAGCTTGGTGGGGGAGCACATCGGCAGCGGCCAGGCCGGTAGGTTTGGCACAGGCGGGGATGTAGTCGATGCTCACATTGTCAATGTGCAGGTTGTTGTCGCTGCCGCTTTCGGAAACGGTGGATTCGCCGTAGAATGCCACGGCGATGGTCTGTCCGGCATAGCTGCTCAGGTCGATGGCCACAGGCTCACCGATAGCGCTGCAAACAATGTCGTTGTAAACATATTCGGATCCGGTGTTGTTCCACTCACGCAGGATTTCCCAAGTAGTGCCGCCGTCGGTGGTAATCAGCACGACAAACCGGTCGTCTTCTCCCAAGGTGTTATCAATGGGTTGGATATTGCCTGAATATTTTGTCAAAGCCATATCGAAGGTGAGTTGCACGTTGTCTTCCATCGGGAGGGTCGGGGTAACCAACCAGTACTTGCAGGAATTGCCATAGATATTGACATGGGCATGGCTGTCGAACACGCCATTGCTAGCGCTGCAGTGCCAACCGCCATTCTGTGAGGTCAAAGCGGTGGTACCGTTCAAGACGTCATCGGTTAGCAAGGTGTTGTAGCGCGCCCAACCAGCAGGAACGTTGATGGTGCCGAATTCTTCAACCAGCGGGATGCCGGCAGCTGTGATGAAGTTGCCCGAGATGTAGTTTTCGCAGTTGTAAACCTGCACGTCGTAGGAAGCGCAGGAGTTAAGGCCGCTAAGCGTGATGGTGGGAGTGCCGTTAATGGTTTCTTCCATATACTCAGTATCAGTCGACTTCTTGTATTTCACCGTCCATTCGGTCTCTTGATAACCAGCAGTCCAGCTCAATGTTGCTGAAGACTCAGTGACATCCGTAATCTGCAAGTCGGTAGGAGCGGCGCAAGCATTAGCCGTGGTGAAACTTGCGGTTCTGTAGCCGCTTTCCAAATCGGTATCGCACACCGCTTTCACTCTAACATTGTAGGTGGTGTTGGATTCAAGTTCTGTCAACGTATATTCGTTGTAGTTGGTCGGGTTGCCAATCCAAGCTTCATCGGAAGTCTTTTTCCATTCGAAATAATAGCTGCCCACTTCGCTCTCCCAAGTGCAGGTAGCTTCGTCAGCCGTGATGTCGCTAACCATAAGGTTTGAGGGTTTCTCGCAGGTTGGGCTGCCAGCAGGAGTAATGTCAAGTTCAATGACATTTTTTATATTAGTGGTGGCATTGGCCGTAAAGGTCGGAGCTGTGGGATCGTAGGCACCGCTGTCCTGAATGGCATAGATGGCTCTTACAGGATCACCCGCAGCGCCGAACACCATACCATTCAGACCACTCTTCCATTGACCGGTGGTGTTGTTGAAAGCAATCAGCAGGTTGCCTACGCCGGTGTAGTTAAAAGAAGTGCTGAGTTCGAAGGTGTAGGCTTCAGCTTCGGTGTTGTGAACGGTTACCGAGCCAGAGTACACAATGTCGTCGGAGGTTACGGTAACCCAATCAGTTTTGCTCGAAAAAGCGTCCTTGTCTGTTTCAACCATGTAAATGTCGAAGGGCATTTCATAGAGGTTCTCATTACCATACATCCAAATCGTGATGGAAGTGATGGTACCTGCCATGTTGATTTCGTCAGCAGTGTAAATCTGTTGCGAATAAGAATAGTTGTAAAGTGAGTTCATCGGGAAATTGGAGTTGTTGGTAGCACTTGCCAAATCACCGATGGTCACCGTTTGCTGTGCTTTGGCCACGCCCAAGAGGGCGAAGCAAATGAGCACCAATGAAAGTAATGATTTTTTCATTTGGGTTTTTGTTAATGAATTGGTTTATAATGATTTAAGTTAGATTTCCATGTCTAAAGCGGGTGCAAAGGTACAACTATTTAAGGAGAAAGGCAAAAAATAGTTAATTAACCCCACTTGGTACAGGAATGGCAGTTGCGCGGTGCCTTGCGTTGCCCAAAACGTTCCGTTCGGCATCCAGCCATCAATAGCATCATAACTACCGTGATCAAACCCAATATGATAAATTTCCATTTCATTGGTTGTTGCCTCTATTTAATTCCGCATTCCGCATTTTTTATCTCGCCAGCCATGCCGCCGGGTTCAACGTCTCTGTGCCTTGCCGCAGCTCGAAATGCAGCTCGGTCTTTCGCTCGGCTTTGTCGGTGTGAATCTTTCCAATATCCTGCTTCGTCTTTACCTTGTCGCCACGGCTCACAAACACCTCGTCGAGTTGCGAATACACCGTAAAGTAGTCCCCATGACGGATGATGACGCCGATGTTCGAGGCCGATGGCCTGACCACGCTCACCACCACGCCTTCAAAAACACAACGTGCGCGGGCGTTTTCCGTGGTGGCGATGTCAACGCCATTGTTGGTCACCATCACCTTACTGGAGACGGCTGAGGCATGCCTGCCGTAGGAACTGGAGATGACCCCCCGCTCCACAGGCCAAGGCAGCTTACCCTTGTTGGCCGTAAACGTCGTGGAGAGCACCTTTTCTGAAGGTGTGAGCGCCATTTTGTCGGGTTTGGCATTGGCCGCTGCTTTGGCATCCTTGGCCTTTTTGGCTGCTTCTTTTGCGGCGCGTTCGTTAGCCTTACGGATTTCCTCCGCAATGATCTTGTCGATCTCCTTTTGGAACTTCTTGGCCTGTGCCTGCTTGTCCTTGATGCTCTGTTGGATGTTACCTTCCTGCTTCTTCAACTTGGCTACCTGGTCGTTCAGTTCGGCCTTTTCCTTGATCAACGCGTCCTGCTGGCTGCGCTCTTCCTCCAACAACAGCGTTTGTTCTTCCCGGTTTTTCCGGTTGGCTTCCACCTCGTCGGTCACCTGCTTGCGGAGGCCACTGATCTGTTCCATCTTGGTCTTCCTGGCTTCCGTAAACTGCTGGATATAACGCATTCTACGGTAGGCTTGGTTGAAGTCTTCAGAGGCGAACAAGAACTCCAGCATGTCGTAATGGCTCCGGTTCTTGTGGGCAAACGTCACCATCTTGGCATACTCTCCTTGTAGTTTCTTCAGCTCTCCATTGAGATTCTTGATGTTGCTCTCCCCTTTGTTGATGTTCTGGTCCAGCACCTTGATCTGCTCGTTGCAGGCGTTGATGAGCTTCTGGCGTTTTTTGATCTTCTGGTCCATCAACGACACCTGGTTCAAGGTCACCTCCTTGTTTTTCGAGGTTTCCTTCAACAGTTTGTTGGCGGTCTCGATATCCTTTTGAAGGGTCTTGATCTGCTTTTCCAGCGATTCCTTGCTCTTTTGGGCATACGCACCCGGAGCGAAGAGCAAAACCATGAATAATGATAGTCCTATGATAATCCCATGTCTCATAATTTCACCCTTTCGTACTTTTTGTTGATTTTCATGGGGAAGGTGGTCGGCTCGTCCCAATGGATGTCTTCGTATTGGATCTTGGCGGTATAGGGGGCCCAGTGAAGTTCCAGATGGTCGCTGCTGCCATTGCCAAGCAGCAGGGACTGGAGTTCTTGCAAAGAGGGTACCTGATGGGTTTCCATTAGGCTCGAGATGGGTTCGGCCAGATAGGTCTGGTTGACCCGGTTGAGCATCGTCACGGAGTCGTTGGTCACCAAGATGCGGGCGTTTTCCACCCCCATGAATGCAGAGACCGAAAGCCACACCGTACTGTCGCGATGCATTCGGAGCAACCCGGTGAAACGGACATTTTCTCCGTTTTCCGTGCTCAGTTCTCCGTTTACCTTAGCACTCATCCAGGTATAGTCCTTGGCATGCGCCATCGGCGAGACGGTTTTCTTCTTGGAGGTACAGGCGACGGTCAGCAAGAGCAACAACAAGAAAACGGAAAACGGAAAACGGAGAACGGAAAATAATCCGTTCTCAACTTTCCGTTTTCCGTTCTCCGTTCTCCGTTTCATAGCCCTGCTGCCTTGTCACGGTATTCATTCGCCTTATCCTGTTTGTTCAGTTTCTCGAGGATATCGGCATAATGATGGTAATAGGTCTTATCGGGTTGTTTCAACAACTTGATCGATTTGCTCATTTGGACTTCTGCGGCTTCATATTCTCCACGCTGGTAAAGCACCCAGGCGTAGGTATCCAGATAGACGGCGTTGTCAGGCTCCAGTTCCACGGCATGGGAAGCCATTGCCAAAGCCTTATCCAGCTCCTTTTTGCCTAAAGCGAGGTAATAGGCATAGTTGTTCAACACCAATGTCTTGTCGGGGTCGTTGCTCAGCACCCTGTCGTAGGCCAGGAAGGCCTGTTCCTCATCACCCAAGGAGTGATAGAGGTCGCCGAGCATGCCATCGAAGTCCACCAACATGCTCTTGTCGGTGACGAAACGACGGCCACGTTCGAAATAGGATATTGCCTCTTGGTCCTCCTCTTTCATGGCGTAGGCGGAACCGGCGAACCAGTAGAAATAGGGCTGGGTGGGATAAAGCTGAACAGCTTGCGTGGCATGGACCATCAAGGAGTCCGTGGCATTCATCGAGACATCGCACCAGACCAGGTTCTGCCATGCGGCGTAGTTGGCCGGGTCGAGAGTCAAAGCATGCCTAGCCATGTCGCTGCAAGGCTCGTATTCCTTGCGGTTAAGGTAGTAGGAGCCTAGGATCAGATACCCCATCTTGTTGTCGGGATAGGTCTCCAAAAAGGCGTTGCCCGCCTGGAGCGCCTGCTGGTCGATATTCTTTGACGTCTGGAACTTGTTGAACCAATACTCGTAGATGTTCGCCTTAGTGTTGAAGTCCAAGTTCTTGTTTTTGATGGCGGCGATCAGTTCTTCGAAGGCCTTGTCCAAATCGCCTTTCTTTTCGTAGTACTCCAACAGCGAAATATTGATGTAGGGGTCGGAGGGGTCGATGCTTTTGATCTGTTCATAGAGCTTCGCCGCCTCTTTTTCTTTCTTGTTTTCCATATACACCTTGGCAAGGATATGGTAGTATCGGGTGTTTTCCGGGTTTTGGGCGATCATCTCTTGCAGCGCCGCGATCTCCTGTTTGGTTTTACCTTGGCGTTTGTAGATCTCCAGCCGTTGTTCACTGATCAACGGGTTATGGCCAATTTGGGTCTCCAGCAGATCCAGTTTGTTAAGTGCCGAGTCGTATTCCCCGGCGATCAGATAGACTTCGATCAGTTCGCTGAGCATATCGATGTCTTCGGGGTATTTGGCGGTCAGCGACTCATACACTTGGATGAAGTCGGCATATTGCTCAAAGTTGCGGTAGAAGCGTGCCAGTCGCATCTGGTACCATTTGTTATCGGGGTCCAGCTCGACGGCTTTCTTGATGCTCGCAAAGGCATCCTCTACCCTACCCGCCTTGACATATTGCTCGCTCAACTCGAACATGCTGGCAGCATCGTCGGGCATACTTTGGAGGGCTTTCTCGAAATTCTCGATGGCGCCGTCCACGTCGTCCTTGTATTTCAATTCGATGCCTTTGGAGAAATACATGGCGTTTTTCCGGAGGTCTCCTTGCGCCAATCCCTCCAAGGCTGTTGCGAAAAACAACACTACCAACAATCCCAATAATCTCGTTCTCTTACCCATTTTCCGTTCTCCGTTTTCCGTTTTCCGTTCTCCGTTTTCCGTTTCATCGCTTTCCCGTATGTCCAAATCCTCCTGCACCGCGTTCCGTTTCCGACAAGATGTCCACCTGCACAGGTTCTACTTGTTCACAACGGGCGATGATCAGCTGGGCGATGCGGTCGCCGCTGTTGATCACGAATGGCTGGTTGGACAGGTTGATCAGAATCACGCACACCTGTCCCCGGTAGTCTGCATCGATGGTACCTGGGGTGTTCAACACGGTGATACCACTCTTGATGGCCAGGCCGCTGCGGGGTCGCACCTGTCCCTCGTAACCTTCGGGGATCTCCATGTAAAGACCCGTCGGCACCAGAAAACGCTGCATCGGGTTCAAAGTGACCGGGCCTTCCGGCAGGTAGGCGCGCAAGTCTATTCCAGCCGAGTTTTGGGTCTCATACGCTGGCAGTGGATTGTTCGATTCATTGACTATTTTTAATTTCATATTTCAAGATTCAAAGATTTCAAGATTCAAAAATTCGTTTAATTAGATTTAACTTTCAGCTCTCAGCTCTTAGCTCTCAGCTTCCCCATCACCCCTTTTATCAGGTCCTTCTCAACCACGCAAATAACCGCCACAAAAACCAGCAGCAACATCGTGTTGATCACCAAGGTCCAAATCGTGCTTTCAATGTGGATGTATTTCTGGGCAAAGAACAAGGCAATGGCAATGGCGAAATAGAGGAAAGCGGATTTCAAATTATAGGGTATCGGAGCCTTTTTCTGGCCCACGAGGAACGACAACACCATGCAGGTGCCATAGCCCGCGAAACCGCCCCAGGCACAAGCCATGTAGCCGTATTTGGGCACAAAAATGAAGTTGATGGCCAACAGCACGATACAGCCAATGGCGGAAAAAACGGCACCCCACCAAGTCTGGTCGATGAGCTTATACCAGAACGAGAGGTTGAAATAGATGCCCATGAAGATCTCGGCCATCATCACGATGGGCACCACGCGCAGACCTTCCCAATAGTCGTTCTTGATGATGTGCTTCAGGATGGGCATGTACATCACCACGGCAAGGAAGGCGAACAGGGTGAAGATGATGAAATATTTCATCACCTTGGCCTGGGTTTCCTTGTCAGCAGTATCGCGCTTGCCACCAAAGACGAAAGGCTCGTAGGCGTAACGGAAAGCCTGGGTGATCATCGCCATGATCATAGCTATCTTCACACAGGCGCCGTAGATACCCAATTGCACATCGCCTTCTGCCCCGGGAACAATGAAACGGTAGCAGATCTTGTCCGCCACCTGGTTGAGGATGCCCGCCAGACCCAAGAGCAGCAAAGGCCAAGTGTATTTCAGCATCGCTTTCAGCATCTTGCCGTCGATGCCAAAGCGCAACTTTTTGATCTCAGGGATGAAGCCCAAGGTGATCAAGCCCGTACAGATGAGGTTGACGATGAAGATGTAACCGACCTGATAGCTGTTTTCGTACCATCCCATGAGTGCGGGATGGCTTTCTTTCAGCCCTGGAGCGACCAGGAAGATAAACAGGTTCATCCCGATATTAAGGAAGATGAACAGCAGCTTCAGCGTGGCAAATTTGATGGCTTTGTTTTCGTAGCGCAGACGGGCGAAGAGGATGGCTTGGAAGGCATCCAGCGCCACGATGATGGCCATAATCTCCACAAACTCTGGATGTTCGGCATAATGCAGGGCGTTGGAAATCGGATGCAGCAAGAGGCTGACCAAAGCCACGAAGACCAAGGCAACCAGTCCCACCGCCAATCCCGAAGTGGAAAAAGCCTTGTTGGGATCGACACCTTCTTTGTTGGAGAAACGGAAGAAGGTGGTTTCCATGCCGAAGGTGAGGATGACCAAGAGCAGTGCGGTATAGGCATACAAGTTGGTAACGATGCCATAGCCCCCGGATTCGGCGGCGATTTTGTAGGTATAAAGGGGCACCAGCAGGTAATTCAAAAACCTGCCAATGATGCTGCTCAAACCATAGATGGCGGTTTGTTTCGCTAAGGAGCCTAGTCTGCTTTCAGCCATTGTTTTATATTCGTTGTTTCAAACGCAAAATTAGCATTTATATTGGGTCGGCCTCAATTTTTCGGCAATTCGATGATAAACTCTGCCCCCTCCCCTTCCTGGCTTTCGAAGGAGATGATGCCTCCGGCAGCTTGGATGATGTTGTGTGTCAGCGACAAACCCACGCCGGAACCTCCCGACTTGGTAGTGAAGTTGGGCAAGAAAATCATCTTCTTGTCTTCTTCCTTGATGCCTTTACCGTTGTCCTTCACTCGGATGACAAAAGTGCTGTCCAAGGATTCCAAGGTAACCTCTACCCTACCCTCCGGCTTGTTGCCGATGGCCTGCGTGGCGTTCTTGATGAGGTTGCTTACGGCGCTATTCAGATGGGTCTTGTCACCATTGAAGGTATGGTCTTTCGAGGGATCGTAACGGTAAACGAAGGTGATGTTGTCGGCGTTGTTGTAGAGGTTGACCACGTTGCCGACCAGTTCAGCCAAGTTGAGCGGCTGTGGATTGTTTTCGGGTAGTTTGGCATAGTTGGAGAAGGACGAGGCGATGTCGGACAAGGCGTCGATTTGTTCGATCAAGGTACCCGTGGTGCGTTTGATTTTGCCCTCCAAGTCATCGGAATGTCGGTCGGCGGCCTGTTCCAGCATCTGTGCGCTGAGTCGCATGGGGGTCAACGAGTTATGGATCTCATGAGCCACTTGTCGGGCAACACCGCGCCAAGCGGATTCCATGGCGTTGCGACGCAACTCCTCGGCGCTCTTTTGAAGTTCCACCGCCTTTTTGTTGTATTCCGTGATCAGTGCCCCGATCTCATCCTTGCTGTTCCACTCGAGCTGTTCGTTACGCTTGGTGATATCGAGCTGCTTCACTTTCTCTTGTAGCGTGGTCAATGGCTTGGTGACGTTACGGGTAATCCAAAGCACGATGAGGACGGAAAGGAAGATGATCAGCAGGATGATGTTGACATAAGTCAGCACATAGTTGCGGATTTCGGAGCGCAACTCTGAAGAGCCGGCAAAATAGGGCGTGTTAAGGTAGGCAAGGGTGTTGCCCTCGTTATCTTGGATGGCGATGTAGGCCGACTGATAGACAGCTTTGCCCAATTGCTCATCGTGAAGGAAATACAACATCTTGTCGTCACGCATGCTATGGTAGGCTTCTGCGTTCATCAGCGAGGAGAGCAGGTGCAGATCGAAGATCTCCGGACTGGTGGTGGCCAGCATTTTCCCATCAAGGCCATAGATGTTGATATCCGTGAAGAAAGTCTCGGAATAGTGCCTGAGGATGTCGTCGAGCATGTTCTTGAAGCCCGGTTGTTTCAGGAACGAGAAATCCACCTCGCCCGTAATGTCAAGCAACAGCGTCCGGGTACGTTCAAAGTGATAGTCTTCGGCCTTCTGCTGGTACAATCTACTGAGGTAAAACACTGATACAGGACCCACAAACAGGAAGGAGAGTCCCAGGGTAATCAGCAGGGTGATTTGGAACTTGTAGCTCAGGGTCCGCAGGGTAGGTTTGCCCGAACTCAAGCCGCCGACAAAATAGAGGAGCAGGAACAACACCAACAAGGCAAGGAAAAACACCACGAAAGGCGCCGTAGTCTCCATCCATCCACGGCGGTGCAAGCTAATGGCGATGACTTTGGACGGGGAGGCTTGGTAGTTGTAGTGCTTCAGTTTCCTTCCATAGCTGAAATCGTTCTTGTTATGCCGGTAGTCGGAAAGATAGTTGGGATAGACGTAGGACCCGTATTTATAGATCAAAAGGCTGTCTTGATAGCAAGCCACGGAATAGTCCGAAGGCAACTTGGTGGCCACGTTTTGCAAGATCTTGGGAAGGCCGAATCCCTGGGGTGCAATCGGCTTGGAGAACTCAAAATACAGGGAACGGTTGGGAATGGTGTCGGTCTCCACGACGTTGATGATGGAAAGGTAGCTTGGATCGAGTGTGTTATAGTCCATGAAGGCAAGTCCGTCACCCAGGTCGATGCCGTTATTGGCATCGACCTTTTCAATGAAATATTCTTGGCAGTCAGCAACCACGTGGTAGGGTTGCACATCGAGTTCCTGACCAGGGGTACAAAGGGTAAGTTCCACGTCGTATTGGTTCATCACCGAATCGAAGAGGAAATTCCGCATATAATCCTCCGCAACTTCGTCCATGATGTCGTCGGAAAGCACCGTGGTGAAGAAAGTGGTATCCTGCTGGGCCATCACCAGAAATTGTCGATAAGAGCGCTCAAATTCGGGATCCCGTTCTTCAGACAGGTCCTGAGCCAACTGTCTGATTTTTCGATTCTCAAAGTTTTTATACGTTGCCCCGTAAAGCAGTGTCAGCAACAGACTCCAAAGTACGAGTTGTCCCAACATTGCCACCAACGAGAGGCGACGTCCCCACCAGCGGTTGAGTAAGATGACGCCGAGGGCCACGGCCAGAAGACCCAAGAAGAGGTAGAAACAAGCGAAGCCCATGCGCATGTTGGTGGGGAGGATGAACCCATGTTCAAAGCCATACCAAAAGAGCCAACGGAAGACTGGTACCGCCAGAACGACCAGCAGAAGATATGCGCAAATAGGCAGCCATTGCTTGTGGTTGGGCAAGCGGTCAGCCGTCTTTTTAGTCGAGGTTTTAGCCGTAGTTTTGGCGACAAGGCCCCGCGTGATGAGCAGGGTAGCGCAAAGCACCATCAACATCAGGCAGATCAAGAGCAGGGGAAGATTATAAGAACCCCAAAACGAAGGAAAATCGATGGAGAGATAGGAGAGGAGGTGACCCTCTTTCGTGTAGATGGGGTAGGTGTTGAACTTCTCCTCTGGCTGAAAATCCACTCTATGGCGACCAAAGACATGCTGGAATTCGTTGACAAAGAACTCATTCTCGATGGGATAGGTAGTATTGATCAAGCTGAAGAGATAGTAAACATATTGGCCGGAAACGCCGGACGAAACCAAGAAATCCCCTGAAGAGACATTGATGAGGGTATCGGAAGACAAGGCGACACGTTTTCGCAATACCCGGGGTTCAACAAGGTTGCTATTCCAATAGACCAAGGTATCGTTTCGAAAGACAACAAGACCTTCAGAAGTAACGTTGTCAAAAGCGTTCAAAAGTAAAGGCTCCGAGGTGGTAGGCTGCTGGATGGCGTGAATGAAATCGACTTCCCGTTTTTGTAATTGATCGTCGATTTGGTATATGGTACGCTGGACACGTTTGGCAAAAAGATCGTGGGAGAAATTGGAGAAAGAAAAAAAATGAAAACCAATGATCAGGCTCAGGAGGACCAAAAGCGACCAAAGGATGAACGGAATGGGTTTTTTAAGATGCTTGAAAAGCTTATTCATTTGATTTCTATTGACTTACAAAAACAAGGCCAAATTTGAACGATTTTGAAAAAAATGAAGGTGGATTCAAAACGAGGGTGAAAATAGCATAGAAGCGAAATTAAGGGCAAATTTAGGCAAAACGCATTTATTTACAAAAACGATAAACCAAACTTGAATACATACCAGACCGACGAGCCTTAGCATTGGATCGAAGGCCGGTAACAAAACCACGGATTAGGGGAAGGCGGTGCCCAAGATACTTTTCACTGAGATAGGAAATGTAGTAGGCATCCCATATAAGTTTTTGAATATCAAGCAATTTAAGATCTGTTTCACCAAAGATGGTACGGATGGAGGCAGGCGAAAAATGGTTCAAATGCCGAGGGACATCCCAAGCCGCCCAAGCTTCTTGGTAATAAGTGGCATCAAACGACTTGAAATTAGGAAGCGCAATAATCAATGAACCATCGGGTTCCAGTAGCCTGGACAGCTCAGCGATTTCTGTTTTCAAGTCATCCACATGTTCCAACACATGCCACATCGTGATTACATCGAAAGAGGCATCTGGTAGGGTGGACAACGCACTGGGATCCAAAGGAGCGAAACCAAGTCTCGTTGCCGCAATAGCACGAGCATCAGGAGAGGGCTCCACACCGACCACGTCGAAACCACGCTGTTTCACAGCGACCAGGAAATCACCAACCCCACACCCAATATCCAACAATCGTCCAACGCTACGCTGGCCCAAAGCAAGCTTGACTTTGCGATTCAAATTGGGTTTTTTCACCAGTTCATACAGCCGAGGGATAAAACCAGATTTGTTTTGCTGATGGCTGTAGTATTCCTCGGACTTGTAATACTTACCAATGACCGAAGCATCAGGTCGTGGATCGGTAAATAGCAACCCACAATGATCACACTCCAAAACGTCAAAACACTCTTGACTAAGGAAATGGTCTTTGACCGAAAGGTAGGTCTTATTCGAAGGAGTACCGCACCAAGGACAAGTATTCATTACACAACATTTTTCACGTGAAACAAAGAGCTATCTACCTAAGAATATGGCTAATACGGAAATATCAGCAGGGGAGATCCCACTGATTCTACTCGCTTGACCAAGGGTGGTTGGACGGTAACGATTCAACTTTTCCCGTGCCTCGTAGGAGAGCGAAGTCAACGAATGGAAATCAAAATCAGCAGGCAACTTAACATAATCCAAACGGTTCAGCTTCTCCGCAAGATCATATTCTTTGGTGATATACCCATCATATTTAATCAAGATCTCCGCCTCCTGCACACATTCCCTCATGAAAGGTTGGCTTAAATCATAACGTTCTGAAAGGAAGGGGAGGGCGTGGATCATATCGAACAAACCCAATTGTGGACGCAGCAGGATGTATCCCAGCTTGGCTTTTTGAGCAATGGGAGAGGTGTCATGGGCAGCCAAGAAGGCGTTCACAACCTCAGGAGTAACGCTTGTATTGTTCAGATAGTCAACGATCTCAGCAACTTTGGCTTTCTTGGAAAGACAGCGTTGGAATCTTTCTTCCGTAGCCAGGCCAAGACGATAGGAACGTTCGGTCAGTCGCGTGTCAGCATTGTCCTGACGTAAGAGGATGCGGTATTCTGCACGGCTGGTGAACATTCTATAGGGCTCGTCCACACCTTTGGTAATCAGATCGTCAATCAATACGCCGATATACGCCTCAGAGCGAGAGAGCACGAGTGGTGCTTCATCATGGAGCATCAGGTGTGCATTGATACCGGCCATCAGCCCTTGACAGCCCGCTTCCTCGTAACCGGTGGTCCCATTGATCTGTCCGGCAAAGAACAATCCATGAATCAAACGCGTTTCCAAGGAATGATGCAGTTGCTCCGGAGGGAAGTAATCATATTCAATAGCATACCCGGGACGGAATATCTTTGCATTTTCAAAACCCTCAATAGCTTGTAGCGCTTCATATTGGATTTCTTGTGGCAAGGAAGAGCTAAAGCCATTCAGATAATACTCTTGTGTGGTCCAACCCTCAGGTTCCACAAACAGCTGATGGGAGTCTTTGTCGGCAAACCGCTCGATCTTGTCCTCGATGCTGGGACAATAGCGGGGCCCCACCCCTTGGATGCGACCCGTAAACATGGGTGAGTATTGGAAACCCTTTCTTAGGATATCATGAACCTTAGTCGAAGTCCTAGCAATGTAACAACTTCTTTGATGGGAGATTTTGGGGATATCCAAATAGGAAAAGCCCGTAACTTCATCATCGCCGGGTTGCTCCACTAATTTCGAAAAATCAATGGTCCTACCATAAATGCGCATCGGAGTACCGGTTTTGAGACGTTTAACTTCAAAACCATTCTCCTTGAGTTGTTCTGAAATCCCGTGACTTGAAGCTTCCCCGATACGACCGCCAGAAAAGTGCATCTCACCAATATGAATCAATCCATTCAAAAAGGTGCCATTGGTTAGGATCACAGCCTTGGCATGGATGTCGCCGCCCATAAAGGCATGAACCCCACAGATGCGGTCACCTTCAAACAACAAGCCGTCCACATGATCTTGCCAAAAATCCAATCCCTCTACCTTTTCCAATTGACTACGCCATTCAGCGGAAAACATCATTTTGTCGCTCTGGCATCGGGGACTCCACATCGCTGGACCTTTAGAACGGTTCAACATTCGGAATTGGATCATCGTCTTATCAGAAACCACGCCAGCCAAGCCACCCAAGGCGTCGATCTCACGAACGATCTGTCCCTTGGCAATACCCCCCATAGCAGGATTACAGGACATAGACGCAAACAAGCGAAGATCCATCGTGATCAACAGGACCCGATCTCCCAAATGCGCAGCAGCGGCAGCCGCTTCACAACCAGCATGACCGGCACCGACAACAATAATATCGTATTCTTTAAACAGCATAGTGTATTTCGTGTTCCGTGTGAAACAAAAAGCTATCTAGTTGATTATTAATTATTTAAATATATGTTTCAAACATTCTTCCTCTTTTTCACGCATCTGTTGCTCCTCAGCATCGGTCAAATCGTCAAACCCAACCAAATGCAACACTCCATGAATGATCACCCGATGCAATTCACTCGCGTAACTACGACCAAACGATTCAGCGTTCTCTTGGATACGATCCAAGCTCAAACAGAATTCACTGGAGATAACCTCATCACAGTCCCCCAAAGGAAAAGTCACGATATCCGTATAAAAATCATGACCCAAGCGTTGCCGATTGATCTCCAACAAGGCCTCGTCACTGCAAAAATAATAATGCAACTCACCGACACGATAACCTGCATCGGTCACCACCGACGTGATCCAGGAACGTACCTCGTCAAAGTCCAAGGCAGGCATAGCCACATCGAGAACATGAAAACAAATCATACTAGTTCAGGTTTTTCTTTAAATAATAGTCGTTGATTTTCGCTTTGTAGTAAGGATAGTATTGGATGGGGTTTTGTTCCAAGAAATCCTGGTTCTTCTTCAAGTGCTGCTGATAGAGCAATTCATCCACATGACGATCAAAACGGGAGCCCTTGTACTCATTGGATTTGCGCTTCTCCTCTTGGTCGCGCTTTTGCTGGGCCTTTTCCGACTCCAACATCCGCGACAAAATCTCCCGGTTACGTTCAATGGTTTTCTTGTTAACTCTTTTATTGACGAGATCTTCTTCCAATTTCTCCATATCCTTGATGATCTGGTTCAAACCGTCATCCCCGAGCTGACCGTTCTCTTTCATCTCCTTGAGCATCTGCTGCATCCCCTGACGGATCATCTCCTGCTCCGCAGCCATACGAGCCAGTTCCTCGGAAAGTTGGGAAGAGGGCATCCCGCTATTTTGCTGCTGCATCTTTTCTTGGAGTTGTTTTAACTGTTCCCCAAGCTGCTGCTGCAGTTCTTGCATGTTCTTCATCTGTTGACCCGTGGAGCCACTTTGGGGTTTCTTGCAACTCTGACCGCCACCCATGGCCATCATCGCATTTTCCATGTCCTCAAGCGACTCAGCCAACATCAATGCCAGGTTGTTCATGGACCGCAAAGCCGTCTGTTGGTTACTCACGGCAGCAGGGAGATGCAAGTCATTCATGTATTTCAGGGCGACACTCGTTTGGCGATCGATCACCTTCAACTCATCAAACACGAAATTCTGAATGGCCGGCTGCCTTAAGGCCATGGCACGCAACGAGTCCTGAATCATCGTGAAATTATCCGTGAGGTCCTTCTGCTCGACGATCTTCTGACGCAGCGAAGGATCGTCCGACCTCATACGACCCAGATCATGCATCAGCGACTCCTGTTGGTGAGAGGCGCGCACCACGTTTTCCAGCAAGATCCTCACCAGTCGCGAGTCCTCAGCCATCTGTTCCATACCGCCCATTTGCATCTGCATCATCATCGCATTAGCCATCTCCTGCATTTTCTTTCCAGCGTTCTTTTTCTTCTGCTTGGCACCTTGAGGCTGTTGGCCACCCGCATTGTTTTGCTGCTGTTCCATGTCCATGGCCTCCTGAAGGTCTTGCTCAATGGATTCCTCCAACTGCTCGTCTTTTTGAAGATCGAACGGGTCCTGTAACTGTTCATTCTTCTGCTGAAGGCTGTCAAATTGCTGCATCAGCGCATCAAACTCGCGCTGGCCTTCTTCCGCAGACATCGATTCCTCTTCATTTTCCTGTTGCAGCTGCTCTCCGAGTTGGTTCAATTGCTCCATAAACTCGTTGAGTTCCTTTTCCATCCGAAGCTGTTCCAAAAGCGAAAGGTTACGATCAAGCAGATCCTGCATCTTCTGGTTGTTGTTTTTTAGGTTTTGAAGCATCTGCTGCATCTGGTCACGAGGCATCTCATCAAGTAATTTCTCGATTTCCTCCATCATCTTCTTCAACTCCTCCGGGATCAGCTCCTCAAAAAGCTCATTGATCTTTTCCTGTTTCTGCAACAGCTCTTCGTTGGCGAGTTCATGTTCTTTCAAAAAGTCGCTGAGTTTCTCCTGCTCCTCTTGCAGCCGGTTCCATTCCTCTTCAATTTGCTGTTGCTTCTCAAGCATTTCCTTCAGCTTCTCTTTGTCTGACCAGTCGAGTTCCTTCTTGGAAGCCAGCTCTTGAAGCATCTTCTCGATATCATCGCGAAGTTTGGTGGCGTCATCGGCGCGTTGCGACATGCGATCGAGGATGTCCTGTTCCGACTGGTCAGCCACCGAATCAAGCATTGCGGAAGAAGGTTTGTGGTAGGTAAAGACCTGAGAGCGTTTCGACTTGGGACCATGGTAGCCGTCGTTGTCCCAGACTTCGAAATACACCTCCATGTCCTGTCCCGGAAGGATGCCCAGGCTATCCATATCGAAATGATGGAAGAACGAAGTCCTGTTTTGCGAACGGTCGAACACCAACGGCAGGGTGATCTTCTTTTCCACCGGTTGTTTGATGTGGCAGTTGAAGGTAAGCTTGGTAAACCCATAGTCATCGGCGATCAAACCCGAATAATAGACCACCGTTGAAAGCGATTCGTCGTAGGATTCCACCCGGATGTCGGGATAGGCGTCAGGAATAACCTCGACCGTGAAACGCAGGGGGTCGAACTGTTGGGACCAGCGATTGTGACCAAAGAATTCGAAGTCGGTGGAATGGTCCGCGACCAAGTCGTAGTCCGCCGCATCTTTCATGACGGCCATGGCTGTAGTCAAAGAGTCCTTCACAAAGAAAGCCGAGTCGCAATCGCGAAGGGCAAACAAGAATTTCAACTTGGAACCCTGGGGGACCAGCAAGCGCGTCTTACCCTCGAAGACCTCCGGAGAACGATGGATATAGGCAGGGTAGGAGGCTTGGCACTGATAGGAGAGGAGTGCGGGATTAGGGTGGACCTTAAGGACTAGGGGAGGACTCACGTATTCACCGCCGACCACCTGAAAAGAGAGGTCGTGCCTCGGATTCTTGAAGGTATAGCTGAAATCGTTGACCGACTGTTTCTGGAACACCTGACGGCCTAGGGTGCTTTGGACATAGAAGGCATCGGGAATACGGTCACCGACCACCTGGATGGAAAACGTCTGATCGACGCCCTGGCTCGTCTCCAACGTATCGGCAACGTAGTTTACCTGGAAGGGCAGGGGCTTCTGGTAGGTTTGCCCATAGTTGACGATCCGTTGGGTGGGTTGCACGGCAAAATGAGGAAGGAAGATGGCCAAGCAGACCAACAGCAGTACCAAGGGTAGGAAGACCCAAAAGTAGCGACGATTTTCCTTGAGGTTGACGGCGTCAGTGAAACGAATGGGACTAAGTTCACGGGTCCTTTGGTCGATGGCGGCAGCGAGGAGGGCGTTCGAAGCATCGTTCGCCATAGCTTCAGAGAGCTGGATGGTGTTGAGCAACTTGTCCTGGACCTCAGGGAAAAACCGGCCGATCATCAGGGCGGCGGTTTCCACCGACATCTTTTTTCGGTAACGGATCAGGTTGACCAGGGGAACCGCCAGGAAGAACACCAGCACGAAGGCACTGACGGCGAGCAAGAGGATGAAGAGGACCAAACGGATGTTGGAGGAGAACCAGGAAAAATACTCGAGGGTGTTCACCAAGAGGAAGAACACCATCCAGAGCACGGCGCCAATCAGCACCCCTTGCACCAGACGGTTGAAGTAGTACTTCCTCACAAACCGCTCGATCCGTTCAATCATACACCTTAATTAAAAAATGAGGTGCAAAGATAATGGATTTTGTTGATACTTTTCATGAAAATTTATTTGTTTCGGTTTTGTTTCGTAGCTCGTTCGGTAAAGAGCGAAGTAGTATTGAGTTTAATACAAGCTTAATTTTAAGATTTTAAGAGAAAAAACGAGAAATCCCCGGTGATTTTAGTGCTTTGTATGAAAATAAATGTATCTTTGCAGTCAAAGAAAAACAACATGGCCAAAGTCAATATTTTCAACGGGATGATCTCGGGCAAGCTCGGAAAGATGGTCATCGTCAACGGAAAAACCGGTGTCTATGTCCGTTCCTTACCCACCCCCAACGACCGGAAATCGGAGGGTCAGCTCAAGCAACGGGGCAAGATGCAACAGGCCAACGCCTTCCTGAAACCCTTGAAAGAATTCCTGAGAATTGCCTTTGTTGAACGCAGGGAAAACCAAAACCCGTACCAGGCAGCCACCTCCAGTTTGATGCGCACCGCCTTCGTTGAAAACGAGCTTGACTTCAGCCACGTCAGGATCACCGAAGGCACCCTTTCGCCCGCCAAAAAAGCCACCGCCAGCATCAGCGACCATGTGGCCGTGTTCCGGTGGGAGGACAACAGCGCAGACATTGGCGCCAAGGAAAACGACAAAGCCGTTGTGCTCCTCTATAGCCCCGAACAGCAACTCGCTTTCTGGGAAATCAAAAAAGAAACCAGAAAAGACAAATACTGCCTGCAACTGCTCGACAACAACGTTACGGGTACCTTCCACGCCTATCTGGCATTCATCAACAAAAAAGAAGACCGCATCAGCAACAGCGAATACCTCGGAGCGCTGGAACTGACTGCCCATGTGTATGACGAAGAAGAACAATAAGCCCATGAAAAAACAAGCCCTTGGGATGGTGATCATCCTCCTTGCCTTCAGTGTTTTGGCAACCTCCTGCGGGAAAAAACACCATTTGGAAATCCAAAAAGACAGAATCGCCTTCAACTACCTAGGTGGTACCGACGTGTTTTCCATCAACGCCGACTGCAGTTGGAACATCCAATACAACGGAGAGACGGGGTGGTTTGCATTAAGCCAGGAAAATGGCGAAAAAGGAAATACGGTCATCGAAGTGAACGCCGAGCGCAACACCTCCGGCCACGACCGTGAAGCCCGGCTCACCGTGCAGTCCTCCGACGGCAAAGTCAAAAAAGACATCCCTGTAGTCCAAAACTGGGTGGATATTTCCTTGATAGAACAAAAACTATGGTTCTTAAGGTATTACACAAGGTGGGACAAAGACTACTACAACCATGTGATTCCCGAGTCGTGGCATGAGTACTACTACTACACCGAAGAAGACATGCACAATTGGTACCTCTACTTCGCAGACGACACCATAGGCTACCAAGTTCACATCTATCCCAAAGACACGGAGGGCAAACGAGATACGATCTATCATCCGTTTGAATACCTCTATTTCCCTGTTGGAGACAGCCTCATTATCAGTTTCGAAACCGTTTCAGACACCTTGACGGAAGACTACCACGCCACTATCAATGAACTCAACAACGAGTATTTCAACTTCACCAACGAGTACCTCTGGCATCGTTTCGAGCGACTCGATATGGTCAACTTAAGCAACGAAAGGGCTAAACTCAATATCCGTCCCGAAAAAGTGGTCAAAAAGGCGGGTAAAGGACCTCTGATTGACATCGACTAAACATGCCAAGGCGACTGCATCGACTATTTTGCTGGATGGGCATCGGCATCTACTTGCTGTCGTTGCTCATCGTCAGCCTCTGCTTCAGAAACCAAGCGTTGAAGCCTCTATGGATGGCCTGGGGTATTGGCGCCGTGCTGTTTTTCTTCTTGCTAACCTACGTCTTCAACCAACGCTGGCAACACGACAACAGCAGGGTATTTTCAAAAAAAGTGTTTTGGACAGCATTCGCCATCAGATTGATCTATGTGGTCGCCATCCTTTTTTACTATTATTGGCAAACAGGCATCAGTTTGGAATACAACGCTGCGGACAGTATGGGTTACCACCGTTGGGCGGCTTACCTCTCAACACTCCTCAAAGAAGGACAGTTCCGACAGGGCTTCCATGAACTGAATGCCCAAACGATGGGTTTCTCCGATCAAGGCTATATCTTATACCTGACCGGCCTCTACACCCTGGACAAGAACATCCTCGTTCCACGATTGCTAAAGGCCCTCATGAGCGCCATTACCTGCATTTTCATCTATCGTCTCGCCCAAAGAAACCTAGGAGAAAAAGCGGGAAAGCTCGCTGCCGTGATGGCGGTATTCCTGCCCCAATTCCTCCATTACAACGGCACCTATCTGAAGGAAACCGAGATGCTTTTCGTGGCCACCTTTGCCTTGGAAAGAATGGACTACTTGCTCCATAGCAAGAGATTTACGTTTTGGAACATCTTCCTTCCCATCTTGTTGACGGCAATGGCTTTCGGTTTCAGAACCATCATCGGGATGTTGCTCATTTTGAGTTTCGTAGTGGCCGTATGGGCCAAGAAGAAGGAAGAACTGAACACCAAGACCAGATGGATCGTCACGGGAGCGGTAGCCGCATTAGGCCTGCTATTTTTGTTCACACCCATCGGGCGTGAGATGCTCATCATTTTGAAAGTCAACGTTAAGGAAAGCGGATATTTAGTGGAGAAATACCGTCAACTGGGGATGAAATATGCAGAATTTGCTAACTGGAAATGGCTGGCTCCAGGCGCTTTTGTCCTGCCATTAAGCAACTTGGTGGAAGTCGCCAACGACACCCAAAAGATGATGAACGGCGCCTATTTCATAAAGAACTTCATGGCTTTCTTTGCGATGTGGAGCATCGTGGTCGCCTTCAGGGACCGCCAATGGCGCAACCTTAGTCTGATAGGAAGCTTCACCTTGGGTTATATCCTGCTCATGGCCTTCTCTTTCGCCGTGATGAGCGAGCGGTACCAGTTGCCCGCCATGCCCGGCATCTTGATGCTAGCGGCATTTGCCATGCAAAGGTTCCGGAAAAAAGACTTCCCCTTCTTCTATGTCTATTGCGCCTTGCTACTCATGGCCATCGTAGGCTGGAACTACTTAAAAATCTCGGCCAGAGGATTATTTTAACAAAAACTATTGCCAGTTACGAAAAAACCTGTATCTTTGCACCTGCAAAAGGTACCTTGCCCGAGCGGTTAGGGATCGGTCTGCAAAACCGGGGACGGCGGTTCGAATCCGCCAGGTACCTCTCGAAACCCGCCCAAAAAGCGGGTTTTTTATATCTTAGAAAAATATCATATCTTTGCCCCTATGAAACGATCAGGTCTAATAGGGGCATTTTTGTTTTTGGTGCTGGCGGCCTGTCATCGTCCTGTAGAGACGTGCCATGGCGCGTCTCTAACATCGGAAATGGTGGCCATCGACAGCCTGATGCAGACCCGTCCTGACAGCGCATTAGTCCAGTTGCAGGCCTCTCCGAAAGAGGATCCCTATTACCAGCTGCTACTTTCCGAGGCACTTTACAAGAACGATTCCGCCCAGCTGAACCGTCCCGAACTGCTGGAGGCCATGGCCCATTACGACTCTTTGGGTTGCCCGTTCCTGTCCGCCCGTTGCCATTACATGAACGGTGTGGGCTACTACGAGATGGACAGTGTAGTGGAGGCTTGCCAGGAATATTTCAAGGCGCTAGAGATCATGGAGGGACATTATCAGGAGAAGGATCTGGTGGGATACAAGGCGAAGTTTATGGCGCTGACTCTGTTGCGTCTTATAGATGTCTTTTCTAATTTGTATCTTCACGAACAAACTATTTATTGGGGCCAATTAGCTCTACATTATTATCAAAAATATGAGTCTCCTTCAAGGCATGTTGCTTGGTTATTAGATGAAATAGGATCTCATTATGACATGATGGAAAAGCTGGATAGTGCGTCATTCTATTACTCGAATTCTATGAAAATATTGACGGACACCAACAATATCACCTATAGGATTGCAGCTGGACACACTGCATTTTTAACCTATAAAAGTAATCCTGCAAATTATGATAGTTGTATTTTGCGGCTTCATAAACTACTTGAATTAGCAGAAAGCGATAGAGAATATTTTTCTGGTTTGTTGAGTATCGGTGAGATTTATTACCATGAAAAATTGTATGATTCTGCAGCCCATTACTTGAGCATGGTTTTCGAAAACAGCGATCGAGTAGGGCTTAAAAAACAAGCAGCAGAATGGTTGTTAGAGATCTTTGGGATGAATAACCAATTGGCTGAATGTCACGAATATGCAAATTATTTGGCTCCTTTTGCCAATTCAGAAGAAAACAACAGCGCATTAAGATCCAAATTAACAAACTTATGTTTCAATTATGAACAAAACATAATACTAGATGATCAGCAAAACAATAAACTAATTCGGAAACGAAACGGATTTATTCTTTTGGGAACTATATTTATTCTTACTACAGGGTTTATCATTTATTATTTTGTAAACAAAAAAAAGGCTAAAGTTGCATACTATACTCTAAGAATAAAACAATCTGCATTGTCTGGAAGACTAAAACAAAGCAATAAACTATTGCGAAACACATCAAAACAGTTAAATGAAGTGCTGAATGAAGCGAATACGATGTCCAATCAAACAAATAACACGGTAGACTTCACCTCATATTTGGAAAGCCCTATCTGTCTTCAAATTCTTGATACTGTTGAAAAACAACGTTTTAAATCAAAGGTAGATTGTTCTGTCTATAAAGCGCATGCTCTCAACAGAAAACAAATACTAGAACTCCGCAAAGCAGCAGATAAATATTTGGCACACTTTACAGTCAAAATCAAAAGAAAGTATCCTAGTCTTCGTGAAGATGACGTTGTTTTCTGCTGTTTGTATTTGCTTGGATTGAAAAATGCCGACATCTCAGCATTATTACAGAAAGCCTATCCAACTGTTTGTGAACGAGACAGAAAAATAAGAAAAATTATTGGCTCGGAGGATAATCTCATAGCGGCGCTGAAAACTATAGGATAGAAATATCTATCTAATAATCAAGACGTTATATGAAAACACCATACTAATCCATACCCTTTTTTCCTTGACAGTTCGAAATAGTCAATTTAGTTTTGCATGGAATTTAAATCATTAACGCCATGCAAAAACACAAAACCAGTCAGTTTATTCTTATTTGCTGTTTTCTTCTATCATCTATTTGGTGCAATGCCAATAATAACATTATAACGGACGGATATAGTGCGATACAGATTCATGAAAAAAAAGTGGAATCTTCTCCCAAAGGCTCTTCCATCCAAGCCTCCGTTGACGGCCATGTCCTCACGGTGGTCTTTCTGGAAAACTTAGGTCAGGTTTCCATTGAGATTTCGAGGGTTCCTACTGGGGAAACCCAGATTCAGTCCACGCACACTCCCGACGGCGTGGAATTCTACATTTTCAGTACTG
>JAGCPJ010000073.1 GCA_017965765.1 Bacteroidales bacterium | reverse complement strand
TTTAGGATCTTGCTGATAGGAAGCTGTCGTTTTTACGCCTCCATTTCCTAATATTACAATCTGTTCTGAGATCCGTAAGCAGTATAATCTCAGTCTTCCTCCAGTAATAGGTATGGCTTGGACGTGATCATCCATTTTTCCTTCTGGCCTGAAGAATCGTTCAAGGGCACCTTTCTGTAAGATAACCTGCAAAGCAGCAATGATTCGCTGATAATCTTGATTAAAGACGGAGTTCGACTCAAACTCCTCAACGAATTTTTCAAACTCAGTTGTTCCATCCATCTCAAAACTAATGGAATACAAAGTGGCTCTCTCGGATTTCCCGATAACATCTATGGTTGTTTTCTTTTTCGTCATGCTGCAAAAATAGTAAAATTTAGCATTCATGCTAATTTTTCGATTTATTTTTTCTAAGGATTGTTTGTGTATTCTGAGTTTGCTGACAAACTGACTTTCTATGTCACTGCCATTGACGAGTTGTTGTGTGGTGAGGGCGACTATCCCACCGTAGGACTGATTATCTGTAAATTGACCGACAAGACCGTTGTGGAATGTGAAAGAATCGGAAAAGAGGGAAGAAAAAGCTTGTAAAAACACAAATATATTGTAATAATGCGTATCTTTGCGTCAAATAACCAATAATTATGGCATAGACCGAAGATATAAACAAAAAGACATATTGAGCTGACGCTCTTGTTTCTCTGTAGGAAAAGTCTGGAAAACAAATCCTTTGAAGTGAGAACAAGATGCAGAAAGTTGCGCATAGGCGTAAACCTTTTGCACTTATTTACTTCAAGGTATTCCAGACACCTTCCTACGAAAATAAGTGGTTTAAAAAAGGATTTGCGCCTTTTTTATGTGCTTGTTTTGAAACATTGGCTACCAGTTCGTAGGAGAATCAGGAAAGCCGAAAACTGTTTCATAGAGTAGGCAAAACAAAAAGTTGTGCCCGACACGAACAAAGGGAATTAATATGGAAACTAAACCTATCAATGCCATTGAAGTCGATCCAGAATTACTTAAACAACCCACAGGAAATCTCGCATTCCAAAGTGTGGAAGACTTCGTGAAACAGCTCTTCTTGGATGATGATTCAGAAGAGCCATGTGTGAAAATCAAAAATGAGGTTATTATATATCACAAGTCACAGTCTGACCAATTAATAGAACGACTGAAAGAGCTAACGAATTAAAGCAACGATAAAAAGTCAATTTATAAGGGAACTTGTATAACAATAGTTAATCAATTCAATATGAAAAAAATCACGAAGGCCTTAGCAGCCATAATGCTAATGACAGTGGTCATGTTCACCACGGGATGTAAAAAAGACAATGCCGATGGAGACGGCACTGTCAATGGACACACTTATGTTGACCTTGGCCTGCCGAGCGGTACCTTGTGGGCCGCTTGCAATGTGGGTGCAAACTCACCAGAAGAATACGGCAGCTATTTCGCTTGGGGCGAGACCCAGCCGAAGGAAACCTACGACTGGAGCACCTACCAATATTGCAACGGCAGCTACCTGACCAAGTACTGCTATGATGCCAGTTTGGGCTACAACGGCTTCACTGATAACCTGACTGTCCTCCAACCGAGTGATGACGCAGCCACGGCCAACTGGGGCGATGATTGGCGCATGCCCACCAAGGCAGAATGGGAGGAACTCTACAACAACACGACGGTCACCTTGACGACTCAGAACGGCGTGTTCGGCCGACTCTTTACCGCATCTAACGGCAACAGGCTCTTCCTGCCCGCTGCAGGCTACTGTTGGGACAGTGATCTCTACAGTGTTGGCTCGATCGGCTACTACTGGTCCAGTTCGCTCAATACAGACTACCCGAACTTTGCGTGGTACTTCTACTTCTATTCGGACGACTACGGCGTGTACTACAGCAGCCGCACTAACGGTCTCTCTGTCCGAGCGGTGCGCTCCACGCGTCAGAACTAACCTTTGTTCCGTCACTGGCACGAGCAGGGGCGAAAAAGTTGTCGGGCGGGGTGCGCACGTGAGTGCGCTACCCAACCCCGTCCGGTGACTTTTTCGCATACTTAACAATAAAACACTATGTCACAACTGAAAGAAATACTTGAGAAGGAGAAGGAACGCGGTTCCTTGGAACAATGTGTGTTGGTACATCTGTTCCGTGAGGGTACTTTCTATCGTGCCTACGAGTGGAGCGCCTGGCTGTGCGTGCGTTATTTCACTGAACTGAAAGTCACACACCGCCTGCTCAAAGGCGGCGAGGATATCATTTTCGTGGGATTTCCGCTTACCAGTCTTGACCGCTACACTCCCCAAGGAGCTGTTATTTCAACGCGAAGAGTTCGAGAGGTTTGGCTGTCTGTTGGTTGGTACCTGTTTTTTAGAAAATACTTGTTTTAGTAAGCATGTTTCAAAATTTTTGATTAGATTTACGGCGAAAATTTTGATTAAAAACTAATCAAATGTTACTCGCCGTCCATTCATATAACAGTTTGTGCTATGGCACGATGCCGATACCTGACCTTGTCGAAAGGGCAACGGCTTTGGGGTATCGTACCTTGCCTTTGACCGACATCAACACGACGATGGGCGCTGTCGATTTCGTGGCTGAATGCCAAAAGAAAGGTGTCAGGCCTGTCATAGGCGTGGAGTTTCGTAATGGCAAAGAACTGCTGTATGTGGCCCTGGCCAAAAACAACCAGGGCTTTGCCGAGCTGAACCGATGCTTGACACAACATAACATCAACAAACAGCCTTATCCTGAGACTGCCCCCGACTGGGGAAACGTCGTGGTGATCTATCCCTTCGGAAAACGCAAGCCAACCCAGCTGAAGGAACATGAGTTTCTGGGAGTGCGCCTCTCGCAACTGACCCGGATGTTCCGTCAGGATTCGCTGGAAAAACTGGTTGCCATGCAGCCGGTGACCTTTGCGAAGGCAGACGATTTCCAGTTGCATCAGTGTATGCGTGCCATCGACGAGAACGTCCTGATCTCGCGTCTTGAGCCTTCGACTTGTGCCGCTCCCGATGAGATTCTCTTGCCTGCCGACAGGCTGAAAACGACGTTCGCCTTGTATCCGCAACTCATTGACAACGCACAGCGTCTCCTGGACCAATGCGAAATCAACCTGGACGGGAGCGTGAAGAGCAAACGCACCTTTACGGACAATGTCTTCGATGACCGGGAACTGCTGCGTCAATTGGCTTTCGATGGCATGGCATACCGTTACGGGACAGCCAATAAGACGGCCTATCGCCGTATTGAGAAGGAACTGGACATCATCGAACGGATGGGCTTCTGCGCCTATTTCCTCATCGCCTGGGAAATTGTCCAGTTTGCCATGAAACAGGGCTTCTATCATGTGGGGCGCGGCAGCGGTGCCAACAGTGTCGTGGCCTACTGCTTGCGGATTACCGATGTGGACCCGATCGAGCTGGACCTGTATTTCGAGCGGTTCCTCAACCCCAAGCGAAGCAGCCCGCCCGACTTCGACCTCGACTTCTCGTGGCGCGAGCGCGACCAAGTCATCGCACACCTCTTTAAAAGATATGGCCAAGAACATGTGGCCTTGCTGGGCGCGACGGTCACTTTCCAGGACAACTCGCTCTGCCGTGAGCTGGGCAAGGTGTTCGGGCTGCCCAAAGGTGAGATCGATCAGATGGAACGTAACCCCGAGGCCTTCGCCCGACAGAACGAGTTGGGACACCAGATCCTTGCCTTTGCCGAACGTCTCCGCGACTTCCCGCGGCAACGTTCCATCCATGCCGGAGGCGTGCTGATTACAGAAAATCCGATGACCGACTATGCCGCTCTCGACTTGCCACCCAAAGGCTTTCCAACCACACAGTATGACATGTATTCGGCGGAGAAACTGGGCTTCGTGAAACTTGATGTTCTCAGCCAACGCGGCATTGCCCACATCCGCGACGCGGTGGAGCTGGTGGAACGCAGCCGTGGTATCCGTATCGATATCCATCAAATCTCTGCATTGAAACAGGATGAGCTGATCAAAAAGCAACTGCTCAAGGCCGAGACCTGCGGCTGCTTTTACATTGAGAGTCCCGCCATGCGGGGTCTGTTGCGAAAGCTGCGCTGCTCCGACTACAAGACCTTGGTGGCGGCCAGCTCCATCATCCGTCCCGGTGTGGCCAAGTCGGGGATGATGCGGGCATACATCGATCGATTCCATCATCCCGAGACGGTTGATTACAAGCATCCCTTGCTGAAGGAACTGCTGGAGGAGACTTACGGCGTGATGATTTACCAAGAAGACGTGCTCAAGGTGGGTCATTACTTCGCAGGACTGGATCTCGCCGAGGCCGATGTGCTGCGCCGCATGATGGGTCACAAGATGCGTGATAAGTCGGAGTTTGAAGCGGTCGAACGAAAGTTCTTCGGCAACTGCAAAGCCAAAGGCTATCCCGATGCCTTGGTGGGCGAACTCTGGCGGCAGATTGAGTCATTCTCAGGGTATTCCTTCTCCAAGGCGCATTCGGCATCATACGCGGTGGAGAGCTATCAGAGCCTTTACCTGAAAAGTCATTATCCGCTGGAGTTTCAAGTGGCAGTGATCAACAATTTCGGTGGTTATTATCAGACTTGGTTCTATTACAACGAGGCGCGACGTATGGGGGCTCGGGTGCATCTGCCTTGCGTTAACCGGAGCAACTACCTTACGTCGTTGGACGGTCGGACGATATACATGGGTTTTGTGCATTTGCTTGGACTGGAACAACAGTTCGTTGAGCAGGTCGTGGCTGAGCGTGAGGCTCGAGGGCCTTATTCCAGCCTCGAAGACTTCATCGCGCGGGTGCCATTCTCATTGGAACAACTCGTCTTGCTGATCCGTGGCGGGGCTTTCGGCTTCACGAAGAAGACCAAAGCCGAGTTGCTGTGGCAGGCGCATCTTCACAAAAGCCAAAGCAGGAAGGAACAGCCTGAGACACTCTTCAGGCCTGAAAACCAGCAGTTCGAATTTCCTGAGTTCAAGACCGACGACCTCCGTGACGCTTACGATGAGATCGAATTGTATGGCTTCCCTGTCTCCTTGACTTGGTTCGACTTGTTGGCAACCTCGTTTCGTGGCGAGCTGATGGCCGCTCAGATGCTGCAGTTTGTGGGACGACGCTACCGGATGCTGGGCAAGCTGGTCACCGTCAAGTATGTGCGTACCTGCAAAGGGGAGACCATGGCCTTGGGCACCTTTGTGGATGCCACGGGTGAGGCCTTCGACACCGTGCATTTCCCGCAAGCACTGAAAGCCTGGCCTTTTCAAGGTGATGGGGTGTATCTGCTGTTAGGCAAGGTGACGGAGGATTTCGGACAGCCTTCGCTAGAGGTGGAAAAAATGGCGAAAATGCCCTACAAGCCGAGAAAATGATGTATCTTTGCACCCCGTGAAAAGATTGTTGTTATCGGTGCTGCTTTTGCTCGTCGCGGTGCTAAGCCTCCAGGCCCAGCAGCGAGGTCGCGTGACAGGTATCGTGCGCGATGCCGAGACGGGAGAGAGCTTGATCGGCGTGGCTGTATATGAGCCTGAACTCAAGGTGGGCATCACCACGGATGAGAAAGGGAAATACACCTTGGACCTTCCATTCGGCAACCATCGGCTGCAGTTTTCATACTTGGGTTTCCAGACTTTCGAGAGCAAGGTCACGGTGGGACAAAAGCCCCAGACGTTGAATGTGCGGTTGCGGCAGGACATGACCCAACTTTCCGAGGTGGAGATCACCAGCCAGAAAAAAGACCGCAACGTCTCCGAGATGGCGATGAGCGTGCAGACGCTCGACATGATCACCATCAAGAAGATCCCCGCCCTGATGGGCGAGGTGGACGTCATCAAGACCATCCAGCTCTTGCCTGGCGTGCAGGCGGCTTCGGAAGGGTCTTCGGGTTTCAGCGTCAGGGGAGGCGGGACCGACCAAAACCTCATCTTGCTCGACGATGCCCCTATTTACAACGCTTCCCATTTCCTGGGTTTCTTCTCGGTCTTCAATAACGACGCCGTCAAGGAAGCCACACTCTATAAAGGAGACATCCCTTCCAACTACGGTGGTCGCCTCTCCTCAGTCCTGGATGTGAAAATCAAGGACGAAATGCCTAAGAAACTCTCCGGACAAGGTGGTGTGGGACTCGTCACTAGTCGTCTCACCCTTGAGGCCCCCGCTTTCAACCAACAGACCTCCCTGTTGTTGGCTGGAAGGACGACCTACGCGGGACTGCTCATCCCCTTCATGGGCGAGGAAATCAAAGGCTCCAACATCTATTTCTATGACCTTAATGCTAAAGTCACCCAGCGGATCAACAACAATAACCGGCTCTTCCTCTCCGCATACCACGGCAGAGACCGCTTCAAGGTGAAGGACATGATGGGGCTGGGTTACGGCAATACGAGTGCCACCCTGCGATGGAACCATATCTTTGGCGAAAGGCTGACGTCCAACCTGACCTTGGTTGGGTCCAGGTACAAATACGACATTGACATCTGGTTCGACCCTTACGACTGGTCGTTGAGGGCGGGTTCCAAGAGTGCACAGCTCACCTACGACTTCTCGATGTTGTGGAACGAGAATCACACTTCAAGATGGGGACTCAGTACGGGCTTTCTGTCCTTTAACCAAGGAGAGCTGGAGGATCGTGGCGGGGCTTTGTCGCAATACATGAACTTGGGAGAACTTACCGTGGTGAACCGAAAAGCTTTGGAACACGCCTTGTATTTCTCCCATGACCACAACATCACAGCGCGTTTTTCGATGCGTTACGGATTGCGGCTTTCTGGTTTCCAGAACATCGGAGCGGAGGACTTCTATCTCTTCGACGAGGCCTATCAGGTGACGGACACTGTCCATTATGAGGCAGGGGAGGTCTTCAATACCGAGATCCATCCGGAACCCCGTCTGGCAGCGATGTACCGCATCGATGAGGTGTCCTCGGTGAAAGCTTCCTATTCCCGTACGTTCCAATACGCCCAGGTGGCATCGGCGGCTACTGGAGGTCTGCCGTTTGACGTCTGGTTCCCTGTGAGTCCCAATGTCAAACCGCAACGCTGCGATCAGTTTGCCTTGGGCTATTTCAGGAATTTCAACCATGATGCCATTGAGACCTCAGTGGAGTTATACTATAAGAACCTAAACGATGTGATTGACTTCAAAGACAATGCCATTACGTATGGTAATGTTCTGATTGATGGTGAGTTGCGTTTTGGAAAGGGCCGTTCATACGGTGCGGAGTTTTTGATTAGAAAGAACACGGGCAAGTTGACGGGATGGATTTCCTACACCTATTCTCGGACCCTGCGGACCATTCCAGGCATCAACTTTGGCAAGGAATACCGTTCCCCGTACGACCGTCCGCACAATTTCGTGTTGGTCGCCAATTATGAAATCATGCCCCGGTTGAGCGTTGCCGCCAATTGGATTTACAATACGGGTCAGCCGGTAACCTTCCCATACGGCCAATATACGATGGGTGGTGTCACCTATGCGGTTTATAACGGTAGCCGCAATGAAAGCCGTTATCCAGCCTATCACCGTATGGACCTTTCGCTGACTTGGCAATTGCCTGACAAGCGATGGAAACAATGGGATAGCGAGTTGAATGTATCCGTATATAATGTGTATGCCCATCACAATACTTGGGCGGTGATGTTTACCCAGGATCCCCAGGAGGGCCTTAAGACGGAGAAGATGTATCTGTTCTCTGCGGTGCCTTCCATTTCTTACCAATTCAAATTCTGACGACGATGAAGAAATTGTTGTTTTTGATACCGCTGATGCTGCTCTTGACGCTGTTTTCGTGTCGGGAGGACATCGTGATCGACTTGGAGGAGGGTGAGCCGTTGATCGGAGTGGAGGGCTCTTTCACAGATGAGCTCAAGCGGCATGAGGTGATTCTGAGCTATACGGCGGATTTCTATAATTCCGACGACATCAAGATGGTCACGGGTGCAAAAGTGGTGGTTACAGATGGCGTGGATACGATACCTTATCTTGAACAGCCGGACCAGCCGGGACATTATCTCACGGATTCGGTGGCGGGAAAGAAAAACACCTTGTACCGTCTGCTCATGGACGTGCCTAGTTTGGAAGCGGCTGACGGTTTTGTGCATCTTGAGGCGGAGAGCTATATGAATGACAATGTGGATCAGATCGACTCGCTTGCCTTGAAGCAGAACCCCGTGATGCCGGGTGCCGCATTCTTGGATACCGTGTTTATGCTATATCCTTATTTCCAGAGTCTTCCTGATCCTTCTATTGTTTATATGGTAAAGATCACCGAGGACTCGGTCTCCATGTCAGATACGCTGACCAAAGTGTTCGCCATCCCTATGGCGGGGTATGCGGGTTATTATGTCAACGGCCCGGAGATGTTGGAAAACAATATGGAGATACCTGTTGCAATGATGACAATCAGTGAGTTGCATGACGGAAAGGTAATTCGCTTGGACCTTGTCAGCATCCCGATGGACTATATGATCTTCCTTTTCAATGTCAGCATGTCCGCAGGCAGCAACCCGTTGATGGGTTCTCCGACCAATGTGATCACGAACGTCAAGCCTTCAGGCAAGGCCGTCGGGTGGTTTTATGCCGCCTCGGTGGTGTCGAAGGAGATGATCTATTCCATGGAGTAATCCCTTTTTCTTTATTGATCCTTTGTTTATTAAGAAAAAACATGTATTATTGCATGATGAATCGTCCATCATAGATAATCCTAACAAATCCATAATTAACAACTTTAAAAATTTGTATCATGAAAAAAACACTTAAAGCTTTCATGTTGGTCCTGATGAGTGTCTCTTTCTTGGCTTTCACATCCTGCACGCCCAAGGATGAACCGACTCCGGACACCCCAACTCCTGACAATCCGACACCAGACAATCCGACACCCGACACCCCGACAACGTCTGGCGACTCATGGGCTTATCTTATCAACGAAACGCCCCACGATGCCGTTGTTAATGGCAATACCTTGACCTACGGCAGCCACACTTACACCGTCACTGGAGAAATCAATATTAATGAAACGCAAGACTTCCAGACACCTACAGCCTTTGTCTCCTTTACGAACATCCCATCCGGTTTTACCGAGTTCAAGGCCGTTTATGAGACTTTCCTAGGCAAGTCGATTCAAGGCACTGCGGCAATGATTCCCATGGCTATGGAAATCTACGCTCGCGATGCCGACCTTGGTGAACGCTGCTTCAATTTGATTTGCAACAGCGAAGCTACGGTTTCGGGTATCATTCGTATTCTGAAAACGAAATTCAACTACTCACCCTACAGCCCTGAAGACGATGCTTACGTCCAGCGTTACCTACCTGCGGTTACCATGAAGAATGCCGCTTGGAACAATGGCTATAATCCCTCGGAGCCTTACACTCTAGAGATGGTTCGTTCTGCAAATGCCCCTCAGGAAACTACCTTTACAGGTTATGGTATGGTTTATTATATCTATATCTTGGCTCCTGGTGGTTGGGATACTTTCCAACGTAGTGTTGAGATCTGGCAACCCATGGGCTCGGATATGTACAAAGTCTTCAATTGCCCTGCCCTTTACACACAGTGCAAGAACATCTATGGCACTTGGAATGGCTTGAAATAATCGATTCCGTTAAAGGAATAAAAAATGCCGCTCCAATAGGGCGGCATTTTTTAATAGTCGTGGGGAAGACGGGAGCGTCTCTTTTAAGAACCCTTCGTAAACTTCTTCGTTTGGATCATTCCATCCGAATGCAGGCGAATAAAATAAACACCTTGGGGCAATTCGTTAGCGTTTACTTCAAAAAGTGTGGCGTTGACCTCGCTGCTGGCAACCTTTTCTCCTAAGATGTTGTACACTTCATAGTGGTTGATCACCTGTTCGCTTTCAACCGTGAACTTGTCGTTGACGGGGTTGGGATAGAGCGTGAAGCCGTTGTCGGCCTGATCTTCTCCAATGCTGAGAAGATCATAAGTTAGTGTGATGTCGTCCAAAAACAAGATGTGTTGATTGCAGTTGAAATGGCGGATGGCGACCCATATTTCCTGTCCCGCGTAGGCGCTGAGATCGGCGGTATATTCACGCCATGGGCCTTGGTCTTTGGTGCCATCTTCTGCGGTGATGGTCCATTCCTTGATGATGGTGTAGGCGTCTGGCGAGTATTGGTCAGTGGTTGAAACTGCCACTCCGAAGTGTTCTTCAAAATACTCAGCATCTGAACAGGCCCAAAAAGATATTTTTGAGTAATAGTCTTTGTCAGGCGCTACGAAATAATTGTCGGGTGAATTGTAGGAAGCAGAGATGGCGAAGTATTGGCTTTTGTTATGCCCAGTGAGCTCAAATTGTTGTTCAATGATCCACCAACAATCCTCGTCGCCGTCGGCATCGATGCATGTCCAGTACTGGTAGGTGCCGTCTTCGAAATCGAATAGGAATTCTTGGGCTTTTAAAGAGGTAGCGCAGCCCAACAAGAGCGCCAAGCAAGAGAGGAGTAGCGTTTTTTTCATAGTCTTAAGAGTCGTTTCATGTCTATAACTAAGAAAGCCGCCCGACAGCGGCTTTCTCATGGCTGTTGTGATAGCTTTAAGCCTCTTTCACGTTGTCCATGCCGACCTGGACGGCCTGCATGTTGAGCGGGATGAGCTTGTGGGCGCGCTCCGGCAGGGAGTGGCGGAGACCCTCTTCGACGTTCTTGTTGTCGATGATGGGGCGCAACTTCAGGAAAGCACCCAGGATGATCATGTTGAACACCTTGCTGTTGCCCATGTCGGAGGCAAGCTGAGCACCCTCGATGGTGTAGATGTGGATGTCCTTGCGGGTTGGTTTGTGGGTAATGCCGTTCGGATCATAGATCAGATAACCACCGGGTTTTACTTTGCTTTCAAACTTGTCGAGTGACTGCTGATTCAGAATGACGGCAGTGTCGAAAGCGTTGAGGATGGGGGAGCACACGCGCTCGTCGCTGACGATGACGGTCACGTTGGCCGTACCGCCACGCATCTCGGGTCCGTATGAAGGCATCCAGCTGACTTCCTTGTTCTGCATGATACCACTGTAAGCAAGGATCTTACCCATTGACAAGACACCTTGTCCGCCGAAACCGGCTATAATAATTTCTTCTG
>JAGCPJ010000072.1 GCA_017965765.1 Bacteroidales bacterium | reverse complement strand
TGATGTGGATGAGGCCGTCGACACCTTCCTCCAATTCGACAAAGATGCCGAAGTTGGTGAAGTTACGCACGGTGGCGGTGTGCTTTGAACCGACAGGATAGCGGTCCTTGATGTTGGCCCACGGATCCGGGATGAGCTGCTTCATGCCCAGCGACATCTTGCGCTCCTCGCGGTCGAGGGTGAGGACCTTGGCTTCCACTTCGTCACCGACCTTCAGGAAGTCCTTAGCGGTGAGGAGGTGTTGCGACCATGACATTTCAGAGACGTGGATGAGGCCTTCAACGCCGGGAGCGATCTCGATGAACGCGCCGTAGTCGGCGATGACGACGACTTTACCCTTGACGATGTCGCCAACCTTGAGGTTAGGATCGAGGGCATCCCACGGATGAGGAGTGAGTTGCTTCAAGCCGAGGGCGATACGTTTCTTGTTGTCGTCGAAGTCAAGGATGACGACCTTGATCTTTTCATCCAACTTGACGATCTCTTCGGGATGGTTGATACGTCCCCAGGAGAGGTCGGTGATGTGGATGAGACCGTCAACGCCGCCGAGGTCGATGAACACGCCGTAGGAAGTGATGTTCTTCACGACGCCTTCAAGAACCTGACCTTTCTCGAGTTTGCTGATGATCTCAGCCTTCTGGGCTTCGAGTTCATCTTCGATGAGCGCTTTGTGAGACACAACCACGTTTTTGTATTCTTGGTTGATCTTCACAACTTTGAATTCCATCACGCTGTCAACGAACACGTCGTAGTCACGGATCGGCTTGACGTCGATCTGCGAGCCGGGGAGGAATGCATCGATGCCAAACACATCGACGATGAGACCACCCTTGGTACGGCTCTTGACGTAACCATTGACGATCTCGCCGCTGTCGAAGGCTTCGTTGACGCGGTCCCAAGATTTGAGGATGCGTGCCTTCTTGTGGGAGAGGACGAGTTGTCCGTTGGAGCCTTCCTGGCTCTCGACATACACTTCGACTTTGTCGCCCACGGCGAGGTTGGGGTTGGTGCGGAATTCCGCAATCGGAATAACACCATCAGATTTGAAGCCGATGTTGACAACCACTTCGCGGTCCGTCTTGGCAACCACGGTACCTTCGATGACCTCATGGTCAGCGACTTGGTTCATGGTGGCGGCGTACTTGTCTTCGAGCTTAGCGCGCTCGTCGGCGGTGTAGCTGTCAAATTTCTTGTGTGATGAAGTCCAGTCGAAATCTTCGGCGGGGACGGGTTTCTGTCTCGGGGCTTTGGGGGCCTTCTTCACAGGAGCTTCCTCTACTGGAGTTTCCATAACTGGGGTCTCAACGGCCTTTTCTTCTACTGGCATGGCCTCGTTGATGATGTTTTCGTTTTCTGCCATTTGTTAGTTTTGTTTACTTGTACCCGTCTGAGCACCGGACCCGCTCCGACGAGGAGGTTTGACTTGTTTGTTTAACGACTTGATCCGCTGGTATTTCTACCATTCCGGTCCGCGGTCCAAATCGGGCTGCAAAGATACAAAAAATATCTTAATCATTGATAAAGAGTTCCAAAAAATCTCAATCGCTTCCTCCCCCGATGAATCTAAAACCCCATTTGGTCTCGGCAAGCAGGTCGGGAACCGTCTCCCCTGCCAGTCTCACCTTGTGCCGCACGGTCATCCGTGAAGAGAAGACCCCGCAGCCGCCATTGATGAGCGAATACTCGTTACTGCCAGAAGTCATCCCCAACACACCACTGTTGTTATGGACATATTGTCTCAGTTCCTCCCCTCCTGCCGCGATGATGACCTCCACTGGATAGTCTTCGATATAACGTGTCAAACCGATGATGGCGGTATCGGCGCCCAAGAGTTCCTCGATTTCCTTATAGAAAGGCTCGGACCGATACCAGAACACGTAACAACCGTTCTGCATGGACAAAGAGAGGTCATAAGTGCTGTAATACCCTACCGGCCAGTGCATGCTACGTGGCACGGAGTCGGCCTCAGGGGTACGCTGTTCCAGGAAAGTGAACGTGAAACTGACCTCATAGAAAGCTGCATTCATGGCAGGATGGAACAGGAAAGGCCGTGAAGCACCGTAGTAATACATCCTGGAGAAGTCCACTCCGAGACTTTGCGCATCAAACCCCGGGTTGCCCACCATGTCCGTCTCCGCAGTCAAAACGCGGTCAGGCAATACGACCTTAAGCTTGTAATGGTACTGCTTGTCATAGGTGTTCATGGGCAGGGGCACATCCGTATAATACAGTTTCTGATGAGGCGCATAGAAAGCCCCTGCGGTTTTGTTATGGATCGTGATGGTATCCAAGATGATTTCACGGATGGAGTCGCCGTTGCAATATTCATACAGACGCACGTCAAGTTTCCCGGGATAATCACTTGAATCAGGATTAAGGGCTATTTGATCCACGTTGTCGGTGGCATGGAAACCACGTGTGATCTTGATGTAATTGGTGTCGGCATTGGCATCAAGGAGACCGTAGATGATAGGCACCTGCTCGTAATCGGCATAGATATTCACCTCCGGCTTACAAGAAACCAGACAAGCCATCAACGCCAAAACAGACCATCTAATAATTGCCCTCATGCCTTTCTTTCCGTTCTCCATTTTCCATTCTCCGTTTAAAAGGTTAATGTCTTGTCGCCCGCGGCCTTTGAGATGTAGAGATAACCTGTTCCAGGGACAAGGTTCTTGAGGGCGCCCAACCACATCACGCCGTTCCAGGTGGCCTGACCGCTGTCCTTAGACTTCACGTTGTCGCCAGTAACGGGGAAGCCCGCGAAGGCATTGGCTACGCTCTTCGTCTCACTGAGCGGGTACGCGATCCAGTTGACCCCGTTCTTGATCGTCGCCGGATGGTCCGCTGGGTTAACCGGTATGCCTTCCAACGTGACAGTGCAGGCGTTGGCGACTTTGATCTCGTACATCTGCGACAGGTCGAGGGTCTTCAATGCCCCGACCCAGACCGCTCCGTTGTAGGAGGTTTGGCCGCTGCCTTTCGACTTGATCACTGGTGCGGCACCCGGGGTGGCCGCCACAACGGCGGCCTTCACGTCGTCCATGGTGACCTCCACGTTGAAGGACACCCAGTTCCAGCCGGAGGCAAGGTTGAGCGTCTGCGTGACAGTGGAAGGTTCCTGCGTGAAGCCAAAATACACTTGATTCTTCACATTCAACACTGTGCCATAGACCCCTGGAGTAGAAACATCAAAGGTTCCCAAATCTCTATAGGCGTATAATGATTGGCTCGTTGCATCAAATACCAAGCAGGCCATGT
>JAGCPJ010000071.1 GCA_017965765.1 Bacteroidales bacterium | reverse complement strand
GCCGGTGTAAGTTGTTTGCCCATTGCCTTTTGACTTGATGACGGGTCTTGCACCTGGGTTAGCGGCGATAATGGCGGCCTTCAGGTCAGCCATGGTGATTTCCTTGCTGATGGAAACCCAGTTCCAACCAGCGGCCAATTCGATGGTCTGTGCTTCAGAAGCTTCTTCTTTCACAAAGAGGTAAACTGGTTTTTGAGAGGCACTGGCGTAGCAGCTGAATAACGGGTTGCCGCCATTGTAATTGAACTGCATCACATTGCGGTTTTCGCTATTTGAAGCTACGATATGGAAAACTGTGTCAATAGTGATCTCCCATTGGCCGTTCACATCAAGATCAGCCTTCGTCTTCAAATGGTTTGAACCGCTACTGGCAGCGTAGAGGTAACCGGGGATTTCGGCGTCATAGATGGAATAGAAGCCTTCTTCGTCCAAAGCGGTGATGACCACTTCTTTGACAGCTGTACCTTCAACGGTGGCCATGTCGTCTTCAACGTTGATGGCAGCACCACCGCGGTTGTTGGTTTTTTGCTCGCCCATGGCATAATACAGATCCTCTCCTTCAATGGTGGTTTTACCTACGATGATGTAGGACTTGCCCGACTCGATGGTTGTGGCCAACCTATAAGTGGTAGGTGTGGGAGCTATGTATTCCACTGCCGTGGCAGTGATGGTGACATCGTGTGTCGGCATGAAGAAGGTATAGGCGTCGGAGTCGTCGATTTGATCAGTGACATCGTTGCCGTCCACCATCAAGGATTCGATGACATAGCCCTCTTCCACATCGAGGCTTACCATCACCGTGGTTCCGTTGTTCACCTGAATGTCTCCTTCACCCACCAATGCGGCGGCCGCTTCATCACCAGCGAAGACGTAGGTGTTGACATGGGTCAGGTTGCTGACGGTAAGAGTGTATCCCTCAACGGGTACGACCACTTCCTCGATGCTACCAATCATGGTGTTGTAATACGTGCTGCTGGAAATGCCGACAAAGTAACCTGATACCCTGACAGGCTTGCCATTCAGTGCTGTGATTTCATCTATATCGAGCGGATAGGAAATGCTACCTTGGGCGGTTGTTGCTCCGGCGATGTCGGTAATGTTATAGTGTGTGCCGCTGACCGAAAGCGTGCCTTCATATTGGACGTAATTTGACAGTTGGGCAGGTGTGGTAGAAGCCACACGGGCATCCATGTCAGCGCCGCTGATGACGGTCGGGTTTTCTGTTGCATAATTTGAGGATGTTGCCGCAGTGACCGTAGTGGAATTGTTGAATTCATATACGCCACCATAAACGACAACAGAACCCGAAAGCTTCACAATATCGCCAATGTTGTAGTCGGCTTGGGTGTAATTCTGATTGTAATAATAAACATATCCAGTGCCATCACCAACGATGAAGCCTCTCTGGCTCATGGCAACGATGGTGCCTTGCACGGTATAGGTACCGGCGGCAGTGATGTCGGATATGTTGTCAATGGTAATGGGATTACCAGCCTGTGTCACAGTAACGTTTTTGATGACGAACTGATCCGTGTTATAGGTGTAGGTAAGGGTGACAGTAGCAGTACGAGGGCTGGCGGTGTTGTTGGCTTCGCAGGTAAAGGGAACTGTTGAGCCAACAGTGCCCAGGGTGAGCCATTCGCTGTCCGTGCTGGCGGTCAGCACACCGTCGTTGGTTGGGTTATTGACAGTGTAAGAAATGGAACCCGAGGTGATGCTATAATCGATGGCAACATCTTCGGCATTGATCTCGGGATTGACGTTGACGGTTTCCTCGATGCTTTCCAGCATGGTGTTGTAATATTTGCTGGAGGAAACGCCTACATAGTAGCCCGTCACTTTGACATGCTTGCCATCCAAGGCTGTGATTTCTTCCACATTGAGCGGGAAGGAGATGCTGCCTTGGGCGGTTGTCGCTCCGGTGATGTTGGTGATGTTGTAATATGTACCGCTGACTTCAAGCGTGCCCTCATATTGGATGTAGCTTGACAGTTGGGCAGGTGAGGTGGAAGCCACCCTGGCGTCCATGTCCTCGCCGGACAGCACAATGGGTTCTTCAGCCTCATAGTTGGAATTCTCGCTTTCAGTCACCGTTGCGCTGCTGTTGAACTCAAATACGCCGCCGTAAACTGTAACGGCTCCGCTCAGTTTCACGATGTCACCGATGCCATAGTTGGTGGAGTGGTTTGCACCTCCAAAGTAATAGACGTAACCTGTTCCATCGCCAACGACATAGCCTCTCTGGCTCATGGCAACGATGGTGCCTTCCACGGTGTAGTTGCCTGTGGCAGTGATTTCGGAGATGGTGTTTACAACATTGGGGTTGGCGGCTTGGGTCACCTGGACGTTTTTGGTTGTGGTCTGGTCGGTGTTGTACGTGTAGGTAAGGGTGACGGTGGCTGTACGGGCGACCGATGTCGTATTGGCAGTGCAGGTAAAGGCGACTGCTGAACCAGAGGCAGTGCCGGGCGTAAGCCAGTCGGCATTGGTGGTGGCGGTCATCTGGCCGTTGGTTGCCGGATTGTTGAGGGTGTAGCTGATGGAACCGCTTGTGGCGTTGTAAGCGATTTCAACATTGTCGGCTGTGATGGAAGGATCATTGGCGCTGCCTCCGGTTTCCCAAACGAAATCAATACTTGCGATATAAACGGCTCCGTTGTTGGACCGTATGCCCACATAGGCATAATCATCGGTCACAGTGATGGTGCCTGTTTCTGTCAGGCTGCCGATCTTGGTGCCTTGGTTGTTTTGGCTTCCTGAGGTGGCATACAAATCGCTGGCAGAGGTGTAGGCGGTGTTCTTACCGTAAACATCGATGGTGTTGGTGCCACTTTCCACAGTGATTGTAATGGAAGAGATGGTTCCTCCGGAAGCAGTGGTGATGATGCCACTGTTGCTGTTTTTGCTTCTCAGCTGGATGGCTCCCTCGCTGTTTTTGGCGCTCTGACCGGCGTAAACTGCGTCAGAGTTTAGGGTAACATTGCTGAAATCCGTGTAAGTTGTCCCAGTGGCCGCGAGATCCTCGGCGGTCATGTGGTCGGTCACTTGGGTTCTTGTTTGTGCCCAGCTAAAGCCGCATGTCAACAGCAAAGCTGCAAGCAAAGTAAAAACTCTTTTCATAGTAAATGGGTTTAATTATTAATTGTTTTATGATGATTTCAGAAAAGTGGTGTAAAATTAAAACAATAATTGATACCTTATACAAAAAAAGAAAAACTTTTTTTGAACGCTGTTGAAAACAGCCTAGGATAGTCTTCCGGTGATCCTGAAAAGCGGTGTCAGAATGGCGAAGACAAAATCCAACAGGATGAGGCCGGGAAGCAGGTGGGATTCCCCAAGTCGTTTGCAAACACCGCGATAGACGATCATCTGGGTGATGAACCGCAGTAGAAAGCATCCTGCCAAGGTCAAGAAATAGAATAAGGGGTTGCCACTCGCGAAAGCGAAGGCGGGCTTCAGGATGAGCAAGGCGATGAAGCCACCGTAGAACAGGAACTGCGACCAGTAGTGCAACGCGGCGAAACTACGTGCGCTGGGTTTGAGCATGGCGATGGTGGCGTACTTGTTGCACCGGTTTCGCACCCAGAAGCCAAAGCTCTGGGGCGGGTCGCTTTCGATGGTATTCTCGGAGTCGATGACCACCTGCGTGTTTCTTTTGCTGGCCGTCTGGCTGATAAACACATCGTCATCGCCTGCAGCCATGGCATAGTGTGAGGTGAAGCCCTTGTTGCGGAAAAACAGCCGCTGCCGGTAGGAGAGGTTCTTGCCCACGCCCCGATAGGGCTTGCCCGCCAAAGCCGCGGAGAGGTACATCATCGCGGTCTGCACCGCCTCAAACCGTATCATGAGGTTCAACAGCCCTCCCGTTTGACGATAACGGCTGTGGCTGATCACCACCTCCGTACCGTCGCCATAACCGCTGACCATACTGCGCAGCCATTGGTCGCTGGTGGGCTTGCAGTCGGCGTCGGTGAGCACCATCAAGTCGTAACTGGCCGACTTGATGCCCATGGAGAGCGGGAACTTCTTGCCGTTGAAGAAATTCAAGTGCTGTCGCAACTGCACCGGCTTGATGCGATTCTCGCACCGTTCCAGGTCCTTGAGATATTCCTCGGTTTCGTCATCGGAACAGTCGTTCACCACCACCACCTCGAACTGGGGATAGTCCTGCTTGAGCAACAGGGGGATCAATTCGCTGAGTTGCTCGTAGGAGTCGCGTGCGCAGACTACCACCGAGACGGGCTCCAATTCATCGTCGCGTTTCAGCCGATGGCCGTGTTTGTGAAAAGCAAGCTTGGCAAAGCGGATCCAATGAATGCACAACTGGATGAGAAGTGCGATGCAAAAAACCAATAAAATGTAGAAAGACAGGCGGTTGTGGAAAAATGTGATGCTCACGGCGGATCCTCCAAAGATTTGTGCAAAAATAGAGATTTTTTTTACCTTTGCAAAAAATATCGGACAATGAAGTTTTCACTTACCGCCAACGACCCGAAAAGCAATGCCCGTGCCGGTGTGCTGCAGACGGATCACGGGGCCATCGAGACCCCGATTTTCATGCCTGTGGGCACCGTGGGTTCGGTCAAGGCTTGCCATATCCGCGACATCCGCGAGGAAGTCAAGGCACAGATCATCTTGGGCAACACCTACCACCTCTACCTGAGGCCGGGGCTCGACGTGCTTGAGATGGTCGGCGGGCTGCATCGCTTCAACGGATGGGACCGACCCATCCTTACCGACAGCGGCGGGTTTCAGGTGTTCTCCCTCACAGGGATCCGCAAGATGAAAGAAGAGGGGGTGACCTTCCAGTCACACATCGACGGCTCACGCCATCTCTTCACCCCAGAGCGTGTCATGGACATTGAACGCAGCATTGGCGCCGACATCATGATGGCCTTCGACGAATGTACGCCTGGCACCGCCGACTACCACTATGCCAAACAGTCGATGGAACGGACGCACCGTTGGCTTGACCGCTGCGTACAACGTTTCTCGGAGACGGAACCGAAGTATGGCTATGAACAGGCCTTGTTCCCCATCGTGCAGGGCTGCGTCTATCGCGACCTTCGGGAACAGTCGGCGGAATACATCGCCTCCAAGAACGCCTACGGCAATGCCATCGGCGGACTCGCCGTGGGTGAACCTACCGAGAAGATGTATGAGATGATCGAACTGGTCAATGCCATCCTGCCGAAGGACCGGCCGCGTTACCTCATGGGCGTCGGCACCCCCGCCAACATCTTGGAGTCCATCGAACGGGGCGTGGATATGTTCGACTGCGTGATGCCGACACGTAACGGTCGCAACGGCATGATCTTCACCTCTGAAGGCATCATCAACCTGAAAAACGAAAAGTGGCGCACCGACTTCAGTCCCGTGGATCCCCACGGTGAAACTTTCGTCGATGCACAATATACCAAGGCCTATCTGCGTCATCTCTTTGTTTCCGGCGAGATCCTCGGCCCCATGATCGCCAGCCTCCACAACCTCGGCTTCTACCTCTGGCTGGTCCGGGAAGCACGCCGACACATCGTTGAGGGCGACTTCAGCGCCTGGAAAGCCGGAATGATTCCCAAGATCACCCATAGACTGTGAAACGACTTGACACATATATATTAAAGAAGTTTCTTGGCACGTTTTTTCTGGCCGTGTCGCTCCTGATGATGATTGTCATCGTGTTCGACCTCTCGGAGAACATTGACGCCTTCCTCAAACATGACGCGCCATGGCAACGGGTGGTGGTGGACTATTACCTGACCTCCATTCCCTACTATATCAACCAGTTCATCCACCTCTTCGTCTTCATCTCCGTCATCCTCTTCACCTCCAAGATGGCCAACCATTCCGAAGTCGTGGCCGTCCTTAGCAACGGTGTCAGTTTTTGGCGTTTCTTGAAACCCTATATTATAGGTGCTTTTTTATTGACATTGATGTCGCTTTATCTTGGTAATTTTCTGAATCCCAATATGAACGAGATTCGCAGAAAATTCAAGGATGAATATATAGAGCGCCTTACGAAGAGTTCGGGAAGAAACATTCACTTCCAAACCGACAAGGATGAGTTTGTTTATGTGTCGCTCTACGACCTGAACAAGGACCTGGGATATCGGTTTTCCATTGAACGGTATAAAGACAATGTGATGACCTACAAGATGGCTTCGGACGTCATCTATCACGATACTACCGACGAGCATAAGTGGCGTATCGATTTCTATACGGAACGTTTCCTGGATGGTGACCGCGAGCGTATCGTCAACGGCCGTCGTCTGGACACCATCATCCCCAACTTGAGCAGTACGGATTTCTACAACATGAAGGAGGATTTTGAGGAAATGGATTTCATGGAGTTACGCAGCCATATCCAGATGATGCGCCTTAGGGGTACGGAAGGCATCCGGAACTACGAGGTGGAGATGCATCAGCGCATGGCTCAGCCCGTGGCCATCCTCATCCTCACCCTCATCGGTGCCGCCCTTTCGAGCCGTAAGATCAGAGGGGGTATGGGCATGCATCTGGGTTTTGGTATCACCATCGCCTTCGCCTACGTGTTGTTTGTCCAGATCGGCAAGGCCTTCGGCGTCAACGGTGTGGTCTCCACCGCCTTGGCCGCATGGGCACCGAACATCCTGTATGCCTTGTTGGCCGTCTATTTCCTTGCCAAAGCGCCAAAATAAATGCGGAACTCAGAATAATAATTCCGCATTCCGCATTCCGCATTCCGAATTAATTATTATCTTCGCAGATTGAAACAAATCTACAACTATGCATATCGCTATCGCTGGAAATATCGGTTCGGGGAAGACCACCCTGACCCGTTTGTTAGCCAAACACTTCGGTTGGACCCCCCATTTCGAGGAGGTGGACCACAACCCTTATCTCGACAGCTTCTATGAGGACATGCAACGCTGGTCGTTCAACATCCAGATCTTTTTCCTCAACAGCCGTTTCCGTCAAGTCATCGACATCCGCAACAGCGGCAAGGATGTGATCCAAGACCGCACGATTTACGAGGACGCCATGATCTTTGCCCCTAACCTCTATTCCATGGGACTGATGGAGTCGCGCGACTTCGAAAACTACAGGTCGTTGTTTGACCTGATGTCGAAGTTCCTCCAGGCGCCCGACCTGCTGATCTATCTCAGGGCTTCGGTGCCGACGCTCATCCGTCAGATTGCCAAGCGTAACCGCGACTACGAGCAGTCGATCCGTCTCGACTATCTCAGCAACCTCAACGATCGCTACGAGGAGTGGATCAGCAACTACAAGGAAGGCAAACTGTTGATCATCGAAAGCGACAAGCTTGAACTTGAAAACCCTGAGGACCTCGGTACCATCGTAGAGAAGATCGAGGCCTCGTTGAACGGATTGTTCTGATGAAGCTGTTGGGGATCATACCGGCCCGTTATGGCTCGACGCGCTTCCCTGGCAAGCCTTTGGCAATGATCGGGGACAAGACGATGATACGGCGCACCTATGAACAGGTCGTCAAGTCATCCCTTGATGCCGTTGTCGTGGCTACCGACGACCAGCGTATCCTTGACGAGGTGCTGGGCTTCGGTGGAAGGGCAGTGATGACCCGAAGCGACCACCGTAGCGGCACCGACCGATGCCTTGAAGCACTCGACCTTATCGGTGAAGGCTTTGATGCGGTCGTCAACATCCAAGGCGATGAGCCTTTCATCGACCCTCGGCAGGTGGATCAGGTGGCAGAACTCATCCGTAGGAACGACACCGTACTGGCCACCCTCGCTACCGCCATCGACAACCCGGAACGACTCCATAATCCCAATGTCGTCAAAGTGGTCTTCGATGAACAAGGTCGTGCGCTTTATTTCAGCCGTCATCCGATCCCATACGTCAGAGGTATGGAACCCACACAATGGCTGGAGAAGACCTCATTCTACCAGCATATCGGCATCTATGCCTATAAAGCCGATACCCTCCGGGCGGTCGCTGCCTTTCCTGCCGGCCGACTGGAACAAGCTGAATCGCTTGAACAGCTGCGTTGGCTGGAACACGGATTGCCCATTCGCGTCGCCGTGACCCCTTACGGGAACACCATCGCCATCGACACCCCTCAAGACCTTCACTCCATCCCTCAAGACCTGCTGCAATGAATCGTATCTGCAACGCCATATCACAACTGTTGTACGAGCACGACAAGGTCATCGTGCCTGGCTTGGGTGCCTTCCTCCGGGAGGACGAGGGAGCTCAGGTCAACATTGTCACCAATACTTTTGTCAAACCTTCTTCGATCCTCGTCTTCGATGCCCAACAGCGCGAAGACAATGACTTGATAGCCTCCTTCCTTACTACCAACGAAGGGATGGCCAAAGAAGAAGCCCGACAACTGCTGGCTCAGTTCGTCTCGGACTGTTTTGCTGACCTCAAAACGGGGAAAGAAGTGCACCTTACCGGAGTGGGAACTCTCACCATGGGCAGCCAACAGCAATGGATCTTCCAGTCCGACCCGGACATCGATTACAACACCGATGCCTTCGGTCTCAGCGACTTCAGCGTTACCCCAGTGTTTACCAGCGGAAAACAGGATGACTGGAAAGCACAGGTGGCCCAGCAGATCAAGGACAAGAACACCCCGATGACCGTGGACTCGAAACGGGTGAGAAGAAACTTCGAGATGGAGAACGATGCGCCGCAACCTCGCCGACGCGGTAGGGGCGTGCTCTTTACCTTGCTTGGACTCTTGCTGCTGGCGGGCATCTTTGTGTTGCTTTCCTACCTGAAGCTCATTCCCGTGACGCTTCCTTTCTTCGAAGAGCCCAAACCCATGGTGGTCTATCATACCCCTGGCAAGCCCATTGACCCGGAACTGCAGCAACAACTCTTTGCCTACTATACCTATGAGGCACCCGCCCCAGAGACCGCCGCTGCGGAAATCGCTGTGGATACCACGGCGGTGGAAGCCGAACAGATTTCCCCCGAGGAGGTGATGCCTGAGCCTGCGAAGCCTGAGACAACCGCTCCTTCCGCGGACACCTATCGCTTCGATCCTCCGGAGACTTCCAAAGTCTTCATCATCGGTGGCTGCTATTCCATGGAGGAAAACGCCGTGACCCAGATCAAAACCGTCAGGGAACAGGGCTTTGCCAACGCTTTCGTGATGAAACGGGGCTCGAAATACTATGTGTGCTATGGCCATTTCGCCACGGCTGAGGACGCCAAGGAGGAACTGGCGAAGGTAAGACCCTATAATGCCAAAGCCTGGCTCTTGACGAAAAAGTGACGACCATGAGTAAGAAAAACAAACTGCAGAAATTTGAAGAGAACAAGTCGTTCGACAACTTGTTCCAATATTCCTACGAGCGCATCATGGCAGAAGGCTTCCCGCTGCAAGGCCAATGGCATCGGGAGTTTTTCCACAACGACAACCCCATCGTACTGGAGTTGGGTTGTGGCAAGGGCGAATATACCGTCGGGCTGGCCCGTGCACACCCTGAGGTCAACTATATCGGGGTGGACATCAAGGGTGCCAGGATGTGGCGTGGCTTGACGCAAGCCCGTGAGGAAGGCCTTCCCAATGTGGCGTTTATCCGTGCGCGTATTGACCAGATCGAGCATTTCTTTGCGAAAGACGAGGTGTCCGAGATCTGGGTGACCTTCCCCGATCCCCATCCGGGTGAAGGTGAACGTAATGCGCGTCACCGCCTGACATCGCCCGAATTTCTTGAACGATACCGCAAGATTGCCCGTCACGACGGCATCCTTAACCTCAAGACCGACAGCCCCATCATGTATGAGTTCACCTTGCATGAGGTGGTGGAAAAACAAGGACTACCCTTGCTGTATGCAACCGATGACCTTTATGCCAACGACGACGACTTGGAGGTGAAGTCCATCCGTACCTTCTACGAACAGATGTGGCTCGACCAAGGTTTAACCATAAAATACCTCCGTTTCAGAATCAATCTTTAAATCTTGAAATCAGAAATCTTGAAATCATAAATTATGTTTACGGAAGAAAAAAAGCTTTACATTGCGCATTGCGACAACGGCCCGCTCTACATGGTGGGAAAGATGGCCAACCGTCACGGATTGATTGCCGGTGCTACCGGTACGGGCAAGACGGTCACCCTACAAGTCATCGCTGAGTCGTTCAGCCAAGCCGGGGTGCCCTGCTTCATGGCCGACATGAAGGGCGACCTCTCCGGCATCAGCCAGGCAGGCAAGATGAGTGGTTTCATTGAAAAACGTTGCCCGGAGTTCGGCATCGAGAATCCCCAATTCAAGGGCGTCCCCACGCGTTTCTTTGATGTCTTTGGCGAACAAGGTCATCCGCTGAGGGCGACCATCTCCGACATGGGTCCCCAACTGCTGTCACGTCTGCTGGCCCTCAACGAAACGCAGACGGGTGTGCTCAACATCGTGTTCAAGATTGCCGATGATCGAGGCTTGCTGCTTATCGACATGAAGGACCTTCGCCTGATGCTCGACTATGTGGCGAAAAACGCCAAGGAGTTCACCACCACCTACGGCACCATCACCTCGATGAGTGTGGGAGCCATCCAGCGTGCCCTGCTGGCCTTGGAGGCCGAAGGCGCAGACCAGTTCTTCGGGGAGCCGGCTTTCAATGTCTATGACTTCCTCCAGACGGAAGGCGGACTGGGGGTGATGAACGTGTTGGCTGCCGACAAGCTGATGCTGAATCCCAAGCTCTATTCCACCTTCCTGCTGTGGCTGCTCAGCGAGCTCTATACCCAGCTTCCCGAGGTGGGCGACTTGGAACTGCCGAAGCTGATCTTCTTCTTCGACGAGGCGCACATGCTCTTCAAGGACACTTCCAAGGCGCTTGTTGACAAGATCGAGCAAGTCATCCGTCTGGTGCGTTCCAAGGGCGTGGGTGTGTATTTCGTGACCCAGAGTCCAGACGATATCCCAGAGGCCATCGCCGGGCAGCTCGGCAACCGCGTCCTCCACGGACTGAGGGCTTACACCCCCAAGGAGCAGAAAGCTGTCAAGGCAGCGGCCCAGACCTTCCGCACCAATCCGAGCTTCAACACCGAAGCCGCCATTCTTGAATTGGGTACCGGCGAAGCATTGGTGTCGTTCCTCGATGAAAAGGGGGCACCGTGTGTTGTGGAACGTGCCAAGATCCTCTTCCCGCTCAGCCAGATCGGGGCCATCACCGACGAACAACGCCAGACCTTGATCCGCCAGTCGCGGCTCTATGGCCAGTACGAGAAGACCTTCGATCGCGAGAGCGCCTACGAGTTGCTGGTCGAGGAACAGAAACAGGCCGAGAAGCGCGCACAGAAAGAAGCTGAGGAAGAAGAGAAACGCAAGGCCAAAGAAGCCAAGGAAAAGGAAAAATCCAAGACGACCTCAAAGTCGAAAAAGAAATCCACAGGACAAAAGGCTATTGAGAAGACCATTAACACCACCGCCACGACCATCGGTCGTCAGCTCGGCAAGTCGATCTTCCGCTCCATCCTGGGAGGAATATTTAAGTAGCTGAAAACTGAAAACTGAGAACTGAGACTGGGGGCTGGTAAGTAGCTGTCGTGTGATAGCCTGTCGTGTGATAGCTGTCGTGCGATAGCTGTCATTGCGGTAGCTGTCGTGCGATAGCTGTCATTGCGATAGCTGTCGTGCGATAGCTGTCATTGCGAGGAGCGGAGCTCAGCGGAGCGACGTGGCAATCCAGTATTACTCAAAACAAGTTCCAGTAGTACTGGATTGCTTCGTCGTTCCTCCTCGCAATGACAACTGCCGTTCCCTACTTTCTCCCTATGACAGCTGCCGTTCCGTTATTACGGTGACAGCTACCGCAGGCTATTAATCACTAGCTGTTCCTGAAAGCATCGGGACGAACTTGAAATTTCCAAATTCTTCTTGGGCAAATGACCCATCGGGTTGCTTGGTGATCCGTAGCATGGTCTGACCGCCTTCGGTATTGTCCATTGGAATCACCATGATGCCGTTGGGCTTCAGTTGCTCGATGAGTTTGGGCGGGATGCAGGGAGCGCCTGCGGTGATGATGATGCGGTCGAAGGGGGCGTAGGTGGGAAGCCCTTCGAAGCCATCGCCCAGAAACAGTTTGAGGCGGAAAGGCAGTTGCTCCAGGATCTCTTTGGTCCGGAAGAAAAGGTTGCGTTGCCGTTCGATGGAGAACACCCTGGCACCCATGGCGGCGAGCACACAGGCTTGATAGCCCGATCCCGTGCCGATTTCCAGCACCTTCATCCCTTTTCCCACGGCAAGGAGTTCCGTCTGGAAAGCCACGGTGGAGGGTTGTGAGATGGTCTGCCCCGAGCCGATGGGGAAAGCCTGGTCGGAATAGGCGAACTCTACGAACGAGGAGTCGAGGAAGACATGGCGCGGCACCTCCTTGATGGCTGCGAGGACGGTCTCGTTGGTAATGCCTTCCTTGCGCAACTGGTTGACGAGTTGCTGGCGCATGCCCTTGTGCCGATAGTTGTCTTCTGTGTTTCTCATTTTCAGCCGCAAATTTAAGATAAATCCGCATTCCTAATCCCGCATTCCGCATTTATTTATACCTTTGCCCAAATTTCGTGTCATGCTAAAAATCGGAGTACTAGGCGCTGGCCATCTCGGCAAGATTCATCTCAAGTGCATCAAGGAGATCGCTTCCTACGATCTTGTTGGATTCTATGACCCGGATGCCGCCACGGCCAAGTCGGTGGAGCAGGAGCTGGGCGTACGTTGCTTCGGCTCCCTGGAAGAACTCATCGACGCCGTGGAGGTCGTTGATATCGTTACCCCAACGGTACAGCATTTCCACTGCGCTTCCCAGGCACTACGCTTGCGGCGTCATGTCTTTATCGAGAAGCCCATCGTTGCCACTCCCGAGGAGGCCGACCAGCTGGTGCGTCTGGCCGAAGAGGCCAATGTGAAGGTGCAGGTGGGCCATGTGGAGCGGTTCAACCCTGCCTTCATCGCCGCCGAGCCGTACATCAAGAAGCCGCGTTTCATCGAAGCCCACCGTCTCGCCCTCTTCAACCCCAGAGGTACCGATGTGCCCGTGGTGCTTGACCTGATGGTGCATGACCTCGACATCCTTTTCACACTCGTCGATGCGCCAGTGACCCATGTGAGCGCTTGCGGGGTCTCCGTGGTGAGCGCCACACCCGACATCACCAATGCACGCATCGAATTCGCCAACGGCACGGTGGCCAACCTTACGGCCAGCCGTATCTCCCTCAAGAACATGCGTAAGACCCGCATCTTCCAGGACGACGCCTATATCTCCATCGATTTCCTGGAGAAACAGACCGAGGTCGTCCGTCTTCACGACCAGGAGGTCACGGGCTATCCTTATTCCTTGACGCTCGACTTGGCCGATGGCGAGGAACGGCAGATTACCCTCGAACGACCGGAAATCCATCCCTTGAATGCCATCCGGACCGAGCTGGAATGCTTCCACGACAGCATCATCCATAACACCACCCCGGTGGTCTCCATCCAAGACGGTGTCAGGGTGCTGAACATGGCCTACGATATCCTCAAGGCAGTGGACGAGTCGCTGGCGAAATTCGAAACGGAAGAAAAGCGATGCCCGAAACAATAAACCCCAGCTTTCTACGTTATTAATAAAACAGGTTCCTATGATCCGGAGATTTACGCTATTCACCTTGTTTTCTTTCACGCTCTTGTCCCTGCTACCTTCCTGCCAGAAGTTCGAAGGCGACCAGACCGTGCCTTCCTATATCCGTATCGACTCGATCAGGCTGAGTTGCGACTATTATACCTACGGTGCCAACACCAGCAGGTTTGTGGACGCATGGGTGTATGTCGATGACGACTGCATCGGTTGCTATGAGCTACCAGCGACGTTGCCCGTACTCAAGGAAGGCGTACACAGGCTAGAGATCCGTCCTGGCATCAAGGTCAACGGCATTGCCAACACCCGCACGGATTATCCTTTTGTGGCACCAGCGACCTACAGCAGTGCCAATTTGGTGCCCGACAGTGTGTTGAGGCTCGCCCCAGTGGTCAACTACTGGCCTCAAGGGCCTGATGAGAACATGCATGTGCGTTGGATGGAAGACTTCGACGGAGGTTCCATCACCATACAGCCGCATAACAGTGATGCCAACATCGTCCGTGTCACCGGCTCGCAAGCCTGGCACGACCCCGAGGGTATCTATTCCACCTATTCGGGGAAGGTGGTGCTCGCTTCAGACACGGCACAGTTCCGCATTGTCACCTCAGAGCAGTTTGCCGACTTGCCTACCAAGGGTTCCGCTTGCATGTTGGAGATGGACTACAAGTGCTCCGACTCCATCTCGGTAGGCATGTATTACAAAAAGAACAATGTGGTCCATGACTACCCCTTCATCCGACTCAAGCCTACTGGCGCTTTGGGCGAAGAACCTGGCCAATGGAACAAGATCTATATCAACGTCGGGCCTTATCTCGTGGAAAACGAAGGTGCCGACTACTTCCAACTCTACATCTCGTCATGGGATTACCGTAACGACGGGACGCAGTATTTTTATTTTGATAACCTGAAGCTTATCTATCGCGACCGATGAAAAGAAAACGCCTGCTTCCCTACCTTTACGGTTTTGTCGATTGGATCCTCTCCGGGGTCGCTTGGACCTTGTTTTACTATTTCAGGAAGACCTATGAGGTTCCGGATGCCAACCTCTGGCAGCGTTTCGGATTGGCGTTCCACGATCGTAGCTTCTGGCTTGCATTGGCAGTCATCCCTGTGGCTTGGGTGGTGCTCTACGGTCTCACTGGCGCCTATCAGAGCGTCTATTCCAAGTCGCGTCTGAAAGAGCTGTCCCAGACTTTCTTCATCACCTTGCTGGGTTGTACCGTGCTGTTCTTCGTGGCCATCCTCGACGACCAGATCTTCACCTACAAGATGTATTACCAGTCGTTCATCACCCTGTTCCTGCTGCAGTTTATCCTGACCTATATCGGACGACTCTTCATCACGAGTAGGGTGAAACACAACATTAAGGTGGGGAAGACTTGCTTCAATACCTTGATTGTGGGCAGCAACGACAATGCCATGGCCATCTACAAGGAAATCACAGAGCAGGAAAAGCCGACGGGACAACGTTTCGTGGGCTTCGTCAGCGTCAAGGACAGGGAGCACTATCTCTTGGGCGACCATCTTCCGCATTTGGGCAAGGTAAAGGATATCGTGGATATCGTGGAACAATACGACGTTGAGGAAGTGATCATCGCCATCGAGCGTTCTGAGAAAGATTGCATGAATGTCATCTTGCCGGTGATGGACAAGACTAGGGCGGAGGTGGAGATCATCCCTGAGATGCAAGACCTCGTCTTCGGTAACGTAAGGCAGAGCGCCATTTGGCGTGCGCCATTGGTGCAAGTCAGCCCCGAGTTGATGCCGATCTGGCAACAGGTCATCAAGCGGCTCTTCGACATCGTGGTCTCGCTATTTGTACTGATCGTCTTCTCTCCCGTATATCTCATCACCGCCATCCTGGTGAAAGCCACTTCGCCGGGTCCCGTGTTTTATGTCCAAGAGCGTATCGGCAAGCGGGGCAAGCCTTTCAAGATGGCCAAGTTCCGCAGTATGCGTGTGGATGCCGAAGCCGACTGCACGCCGCAACTCTCGAGTGATGACGACCCGCGGATCACCAAGTTCGGGAAGTTCATGCGTAAAGTGCGCCTTGACGAGATTCCGCAGTTTTGGACTGTGTTGAAAGGCGATATGTCCATCGTTGGCTATCGTCCTGAACGCCAGTATTATATCGATCAGATTATGGAACGCGCCCCTTACTACAGCATGTTGCTGTTGGTGAAGCCAGGCATTACCAGTTGGGGCGAGGTGAAATTCGGCTATGCCGAGAATGTGGATGAGATGGTTGAGCGACTGAAGTACGACATCCTCTACATTGAGAATGTCAGCATCGGACTGGATCTAAAGATCTTGATTTACACCATCCTGATCGTCATCCAAGGCCGAGGGAAATAATAAACGGAAAACGGAGAACGGAAAACTATCAGCTCTCCGTTTTCCGTTCTCCGTTTTCCGTTTTCCGTTAAATCTGTCCTCTTTCCAGCAAGGTAGCGATGATGTCGATCTGTTCGTCTTCCTTATCGTGTTTTGGGTCGAATTCGCTCTTGAGGTTATAGCCCCAGAGGCGGGCGAAGCCTTGGTAGAAGAAGGCCCTGACCTTGCCGCGGAGTTCCTGCACAAGTTGATAGGAGGTGTTGCCAGTCTCGCGGTCGATGAGTCGGATGAGGATGGCGCCTTGGGAGAAGTTGAGGTGCTTCAGTTCCTCGGTGTATTCTTCCGACAGTTGGTCTTCGGCTTCCTTCATCATCCTACGGCGTTCGCGGTCGCTGTCCACGGTGAGCAGCAGGCTGTCGAACTCCTGTAGCTTGAGCGCGGCGGTCTTGGCGTAGGGATACACTTTGCGGACGTTGTTGACGAGGCGGCGGCCCTGACGGGTCTCGGCGATCTCATAGTAACGGCCCATAAGGTCGATATCGACTTCCGGCAGATAGACGATCAGCATGGTGTCGCGGCCGTTGACCTGGGCGTACACCACATTGAGTGGTTTCTCGCTGTTCGGGATGGCTGCGGGGGTCTCGTTCTTATGAAGTACGATGTTGCGCGTCTGGCCGTTGCGCTTGAGTATCACTTGGCTGAATCCGGTTGATGTGACCATCAGGAGAACGATGGCAAGCAAGAACTTTTTCATGGCGATGTTCTATTAAATAGATTAGACCATGTTGGTCTTGCAACTATTGTGCCAGACTGTTGTTGTTGGAAAGTCTCTTTTCCGCGTATTCACGGGTGATGGTGAGGCTGCTGCTTTTTTTGTCAGAAGGCATCTCGAACATGGCGTCGTTGAGGATGGCTTCCATGATGGAGCGTAGTCCGCGGGCGCCGAGTTTGAACTCGATGGCTTTTTCCACCATGAAGTTGAGCGCATCGTCTTCGAAGGTCAGGGTGATGCCGTCCATGGCAAACAGTTTGGTAAACTGTTTCACAAGGGCGTTCTTGGGTTCGGTGAGGATGCGTTTGAGCGCCTTGTCATCGAGTGGGTCTAGATGGGTGATGACGGGCATTCGGCCGACGATTTCGGGGATGAGTCCGAACTTCTTGAGGTCGGCAGGGGTGAGGTATTTCAGCAGGTTGTTTTTTTCGAGCGCTTGTTCCGTATTGGCGCTGTAGCCGATGATGTTGGTGCTTTTGCGTGCGGCGATGATGCGTTCGATGCCGTCGAAGGCGCCGCCGGCGATGAAGAGGATGTCCTTGGTATTGATGGCGATCATCTTCTGCTCGGGGTGTTTGCGTCCGCCTTGAGGCGGCACATTGGAGACGGTACCTTCCAGGAGTTTGAGGAGGGCCTGTTGCACGCCTTCGCCCGACACGTCGCGGGTGATGCTGGGGTTGTCGCTCTTACGCGCGATCTTGTCGATCTCGTCGATGAAGACGATGCCGCGTTCGGCAGCTTGTACGTTGTAGTCGGCGGCTTGCAACAGACGGACGAGGATGTTCTCCACGTCTTCGCCTACATAGCCGGCCTCGGTGAGGACGGTGGCGTCGGCGATGGCAAAAGGCACGTTGAGCATCTTGGCGATGGTGCGGGCAAGGAGGGTCTTGCCCGTGCCCGTCTCGCCGACGAGGATCATATTCGATTTCTCGATCTCCACGTCGTCGGTGACCTTCTGGCTGATGCGTTTGTAGTGGTTATAGACGGCTACGGCGAGGGTGCGTTTGGCTTCCTCTTGACCGATGACGTATTGGTCGAGAAAGTCCTTGATTTCCTTGGGTTTTTTCAACGAGAAAGCAGGCAAGCCGCTGTCTTTCTTCGGCTTGTCTGCCATCCCGCGTTCTTCCATGACGATAAGATGGGCGTTCTCGACGCAGTCTTCACAAATCACTGCATTGAGCCCGCGAAGGAAAAGCAACTGTCCGTTGTCTTCCCTTCCGCAGAAGGAACACTGTCCCGGAGTCTTCTTCGCCATCCTATTAATTCCTGATTTCTAATTCCTGATTCCTTATCTTTTTCTTACTAGAACTTCGTCGATCATTCCATACTCCTTGGCCTCTTCGGCGGTCATCCAGTAGTCGCGGTCGGAGTCGGCCCACACCTTATCGTAGGGTTGTCCGGAGTGTTTGGAGATGATTTCGTAGAGTTCCTTCTTGAGTTTCTGGATCTCACGGGCAGTGATCTCGATCTCGGTGGCTTGTCCCTCGACGCCGCCCATGGGTTGGTGGATCATGATGCGGGAGTGGGGCAGGGCAGAACGTTTTCCGGGGGCGCCGGAGCACATCAGGACGGCAGCCATGGAGGCGGCCATGCCGGTGCAGATGGTGGCTACGTCGGGACCGATGAACTGCATGGTGTCATAGATGCCCAATCCGGCATACACACTGCCACCAGGGGAGTTGAGGTAGATCTGGATGTCGCGCTTCGGGTCGGTGGACTCCAAGAAGAGCAACTGGGCTTGGATGACGTTGGCGACGTAGTCGTCGATGGCTGTGCCCAAGAAGATGATGCGGTCCATCATCAAGCGTGAGAAGACATCCATCTGAGCCACGTTGAGTTGGCGTTCCTCGATGACGGTGGGGGAGATGTAACCACCGGCGTTGTTGATTTGGGAGATGTATTTCTCAAGTCCCATAGGGCTGATGCCCAAGTGCTTGGTAGCGTATTTTTGGAATTCGTTCATGGGAGTTAGGAGTTAGGAGTTAGGAGTGAGGAGTAGGGATTAGGCGTTAGGAGTGGTTTTTTTCTTTTTGCCTTCCGGCTTCCGTTTTCCGTTTTCCGTTTCCAGTTCTTTGATGAAGTCATCGTAGGTCTGGTCGGTGTATTTGATTTTCAGCTTGGTCTTGAGGAAGTTGGTCATCTTGACATCAGCGATTTGGTTCTTGAGGTTGTTGACCTGGTCCTCATTTTTCAGGTAGCTGTCCACGATCTTGTCGATGCGGGCCTTCATGTCGTCGTCCATGGTGCCGTAGTCGAGGCCGGGGAAGATCTGGCTGCGGAGGAAGCCTTTGACTTCCTCGTCGGTGATGGCGAGTTCCATGTTGTCCTTCACGATGCTGTCTTCGATGAGTTGCCAACGGAGGCCTTTGCTATAGTTCTCGTCGTAGTTCTTCTCGATGTCTTCCAAGGAGAGTTTGCCTTGGTTGTTTTCGTAGATCCAGCGTTTCAGGAAGCTGTCGGGGAGTGCGAATGGGGTGTTGTCCACGAGGGCGTCGATCATCTTGGTGAAGAGGATGCGGTCGGTCTCGTTGGTGTATTGTTTTTCCATCTCCTCTTTCACGTTGGCGCGGAAGGCCTCGAGGTCCTTGATCTCCTTGCCGGGGAACACCTTTTCAAAGAAAGCCTCGTTGAGTTCAGGTTTCTCGGAGTGTTTCACGTCGTCGATGATGATGTTATAGTCGCTGTTGGCCGGGGCGTCTTTGCCGAGGAGGTTGGCGGCTTTTTCTTCGGAGCCGAGGATGGCAGCGAAGTTGGTGATGAACTCAGCGCCGACTTCTTTGCCGATGAATTTCTTCTTGTTGGTCTTGGTCTTGATATCCTTGATGTTGAAATAGACGCCGGTTCTTTGGTATCCGCCTTCAACTTCTTGTCCGTCTTTGGCTTCGCGCACCTTGATTTCGAGGACGTCGTCTTCACCTACGGTCTCAGGATGGGTGATGTCGGGGTTGCGTTCTTGCAGTTCCTCGATGGTCTTGTCGATGGCTGCGTCGTCGGCGATGATATGGGCGAAGTTGATTTTGGCCTTGCTATAATCGACTTTGATTTCAGGACGAAGGGCGGCCTCGAAGTAGAAGTCGAGAGCGTCCTGGGTGTCGAAATCGACGGGCTGCTGGTGGTCGGGATCACTGAGGGGGAAGCCGATGAGGTCGAGCTTGTTGTCGAGGATGTAGTTGTTCAAGGTCTCGGAGACGAGGCTGTTGAGCACCTCGATGGTGGCTTGCTGACCGTACATTTTCTTGATCATGCCGAAAGGCACCATGCCGGGACGGAAGCCAGGGACCTGTGCTTTCTGCTTGAGTTTGTTGAGCTCTTTCTTGACCTGGGGTTCGTAGTCTTCCCTAGTCACGTTGATTTGAATGGAGACCAGCTGTTCTCCCTTCTGGGTTTGTGTTGTGTTCATGTATCTTCTCTTTGTTTCTGTGTTGTCGTGCGGATGAAGGGACTCGAACCCTTACTCCTCTCAGAACCAGATCCTAAGTCTGGCGCGTCTACCAATTCCGCCACACCCGCAAGGTTCCCATCAAAGGGGAAAGGATAAAAAGCGGGGCTACCCAAAGGGCAGCCCCTTTTGCATCGGGTGGAGTGTGGGACTCGAACCCACGACCCACGGAACCACAATCCGGTACTCTAACCAACTGAGCTAAATCCACCATCTGGTATGCGGGTGCAAAGATACAACTTTTTTATATTATGCAAGTCTTTTTTAAAAAAAATCTATCTTTGCAGCATGGTAGCAAAGAAAGAACAACAGTCGCCAAGGGCTTTGGCATGGCAGCGGTTCCGCAAGAACAAGCTGGGCATGGCCTCGTTGTTCTTTATCCTCGTCGTTGCCCTGCTGGCCTTGTTTGCCTACTATATCATCCCCGATCCCACCCCTCACGCCAACCGTCAGCTGCTCGAGTTGAGCACCCAAAAACCTGGCTTCGAGGTGGACATGCTGGTACTTCCCAAGGAACATACTCCAGCGCAGGTGGGCCCGCTGCAACGGCTGCTCTACGGACGACCGGACGATTGTACCTACCTGCCTTACGACAGCATCCAGGTCTTCGATGACCATACCTTAGTCTATCTCTTCAACCCGGAACATAGCGGAACCGTCCGGGTGCAGGAGATTCCCAACAGTGAGATTGCCGGAACCCGACACCAGAAGTTCCTGCTGGGTACCGACCAGTTCGGGCGTGACTTCCTCAGCCGTTTGGTGCTGGGAAGCCGGATCAGCCTCATCGTGGGCTTCATCGCCGTGGCGCTTAGCCTCGCCATCGGCATCTTCATCGGCAGCCTGGGCGGCTTCTTCCGCGGCAAGGTCGATGACGCCGTCGTGTGGCTCATCAACGTGGTGTGGTCCATCCCTACACTGCTGCTCGTCATCGCCATCACCTTCGCCCTTGGCAAAGGCATCGCACAGGTCTTCATTGCCGTGGGCCTCACCATGTGGGTCGAAGTGGCACGCATTGTCAGGGGTCAGATCTTCTCCGTTCGCGAGATGACCTACGTTGAAGCTGGTAAAGCATTGGGATTCAAAAATATACGCGTTATCTTAAGACATATCCTGCCGAATATCCTGAATCCCATCATCGTGGTTTCAGCCTCTAACTTCGCCTCGGCGATCCTGCTGGAGGCGGGCCTGAGTTTCTTGGGGATCGGTGTGCAGCCACCCATGCCCTCCTGGGGTAGCATGATCAAAGAGAACTACGCGTTCATCATCCTTGATGCAGCTTATCTGGCCATCCTGCCGGGTATCGCCATCATGCTGCTGGTGCTGGCTTTCATGTTGGTCGGCAACGCGTTGCGAAGCGCCATTGAGCAATAATTCCGCATTCCACATTCCCCATTCCGAATTAATATCGTATCTTTGCAGCCTTATGGCAAGGATCATGGCTATCGATTTGGGACGGAAACGTTGTGGCGTGGCGGTCACCGACCCCCTGCAGATCATCGCTAACGGCCTCATTACCGTGGAGAGCGGCAAACTGGCCGACTGGGTGGTGGATTATGTGGGGAAAGAGGAGGTCGAGACCATCGTCATCGGCGAGCCGAAGGACATGCACAACAACCCTTCGGATTGCTCCAAGTATATCGAACCCATCGTGAACCGGCTGCGCAAATTGCTGCCCGACATGAACATCGTCCGTTACGACGAACGTTTCACTTCGGTGATGGCCCACCAGACCATGATCGATGCCGGGCTCAAGAAAAAGCAACGTCAGGACAAAGCCCTGGTGGACACCGTGGCGGCGACGATCCTGCTGCAATCTTATATGGAAATGCGGAAAAATCAAACAGTATGATATTACCAATCGTAGCTTACGGCCATCCGACCTTGAAACTAGTGGCCAAAGACATTGACAAGGACTTCCCTGAGTTGGAGAAACTGCTCTCCGACATGTGGGAGACCTTGGCGCATTCCGAGGGCGTCGGCCTCGCCGCTCCCCAAGTGAACCAGTCCATCCGTCTTTTCATCGTGGACGGTAATCCCTTCTATCCCGATTACCCAGAGGGCAAAGACTTCAAACAGGTCTTCATCAACGCCCACCTCGTGGACACCTTCGGTGAGGACGTGCCTTTCAAGGAGGGCTGCCTGAGTCTCCCCGGCATCTATGAGGATGTGATGCGCCCCGACGGCATCCGCCTGCGTTACCTCGACGAGAACTTCGTGGAACATGAAGAGGAGTTCACCGGCGTCCGCTCCCGCATCATTCAACATGAATATGACCATCTGGAAGGCCATGTGCATGTCGATCGCATCGCTCCGATGCGTAAACTGCTGCTCCAAGGAAAGCTCCGCGACATCTCCGAAGGGAAGTGCGATGTCGATTACAGGATGATCTTTCCGAAAAGGAAACGGAGGGGGAGTTAGGAGTGAGAAGGAATGCGGAACTCCGGAAACGGAAAACGGAAAACGGACAACGGAAAACGGAAAATACCCCATCGGGGTTAAATGTCGGTAGATTAAAAGAATCGCCCTGAAAGGGCAACAGCTACCAGCCCAGGGCAACGCCCTGGGGATAAAAAAATGAATATGAAAAAAGCAATTTGTTTATGGGCAGTTGCCATGGCAGTTGTCCTGGTGGGTTGCCACAACGGGAAGACCACCAAAACCAGTATCGATGATGTAAAGAAAGCTGAGAACACCTTGTTCAACAGTGACATGTCAACCAACCCCGAAGCGGTGCCGGATGCCATCGTGGCCTTCACGAAATATGTCGAGGACAACCCGGAGGCGGCTGATGCGCCTGAGGTGCTTTTCAAGGCTGTCGAGATTGCGGTCAACACAAAACAGGATCCCCAACAGAGCATCGGCTTGGTCAACAAGCTGGTGACAGGTTATCCGAAGTTCGACAAGAATCCGGTGGCGCTGTTCATGCTGGCGTCTTTTGTCTATGAGGAGCGGTTGGGGGATCTCGACAAGGCTCGCGAGACCTATCAGCAGATCATCGACAACTATCCTGACAGTCCCTTCGCTAGCGACGCTGCGCTTTCCATCGAACATCTTGGCATGACGCCGGAGGAGCTGATACGGATGTTTGAAGAGAGGGAGGAGTGAGGAGTTAGGAGTGAGGAGTGAGGAGTGAGGAGTTAGGAGTTAGGAGTTAGGAGTGGAAAGGTTGCTGACGGTAGTTGTCATTGCGAGAACCCCGAAGGGCTCACCGACCGAATGGGAGGTAACCGAAGCTTCGTCGTTCCTCCTCGCAATGACATACCCCCGAATTAGAAAGCTTTCTTGAAAGTCTCGACCATATCGAGTTTTTCCCAACCGAAGAACTCCACGTTCTTATAGAACTTTTTGTCTCTGGTGATGGTGTTCTTGTCTTTGTAGAACACCTCCACCTCGCGGGTCTCGGGCTGACGTCCGAAATGGCCGTAGGAGGCGGTTTCTTCGAAGATGGGGTTGGTGAGGCCAAAGCGTTTCACGATGCTGTAAGGGCGCAGATCGACCATGCTGCGAATCTTGTCGGCGATGGCTTGGTCGCTGAGGATCTTGCCGTCTTTGCCTTTCACATGGGCGGTGCCTTCGGTGTTGACGTAGAAGCCCACAGGTTCGGCGATGCCGATGGCGTAGGCGATCTGCACCAGGGCTTGGTCGCAGAGGCCGGCGGCTACCATGTTCTTGGCGATATGTCGCGCGGCGTATGCGGCAGAGCGGTCCACCTTGGAGCTGTCCTTGCCCGAGAAGGCGCCGCCGCCGTGGGCACCGCGACCGCCGTAGGTATCGACGATGATTTTGCGGCCGGTGACGCCAGTGTCGCCGTGAGGGCCGCCGATGACGAACTTGCCCGTGGGGTTCACGAAGATCTTCATGTCCTGGTCGAACAGCTTGCGGAGCTTGGCTGGCAGTTTGCGTTTCACCCTGGGCAGGAGGATGTTGAGCACGTCGGCTTCGATCTTATCGACCATGCGCATGTCCGCCTCGTGTTTGGCTTCCTCGCTGTCATCAACAGGCTTGATGAACTCGTCGTGCTGGGTGCTGATGACGATGGTGTCGATGCGCAAGGGTTTCCATCCGTCGGCATATTCCACCGTGACCTGCGACTTGGCGTCGGGGCGGAGGTATTTCATCTGCTTGCCTTCGCGGCGGATCGCTGCCAGTTCGCGAAGCAGGAGGTGGGAGAGGTCGATGGTCAGCGGCATGTAGTTGTCGGTTTCCTTGCAGGCGAAGCCGAACATCATGCCTTGGTCGCCGGCGCCTTGATCTTGAGGCTTCTCACGCCCCACGCCCATGTAGATGTCACCAGACTGTCCATGGAGGGCGGAGAGCACGCCGCATGACTGGGCGTCGAATTGGTATTCCGATTTGTTGTAGCCGATGCGGTTGATGACCTGGCGTGCAATGTCCTGGATCTCGACGTAGGCGTTGGTACGGATCTCACCGGCGACGACGACGAGGCCGGTGGTCACTAAGGTTTCACAAGCCACTTTTGCAGTGGGATCATAGCGGAGAATCTCATCCAATACGGCATCTGATATCTGGTCCGATACTTTGTCGGGATGCCCTTCGGAAACGGATTCCGAGGTAAAAAAGTAACCCATAACAAATTGATTATTAGTTAGTTAATAAATAATTTGTGTGGGAAGTCGTTGACTGAAAGGGAAGGAAAAAGCATTGGTTTAGCATTTTTTCTTGTGGTTGCAATCAAAACAAATCTTTCCACGTTTGCGGCTGCAAAGATAGGGAAAATTCGGAATGCGGAATGCGGAATGCGGAATTATTTTTTGTTCTGGGGGAATTCCGCATTACTTAGTAAGTTTCTGGAAGGCTTCCTCGATGCTGATGTCTTCTTTCTGTAAAGTCTTGATGATCAGTCCGTTGTCAACAGACCAGCGCATGAGGTTGGCGCGGATGTCGGTATCGCCTTGGGGTTCGAGGATCCAGTGGTTGTCTTTGACGCGGCGGACGTTGGCCACTTGTGGGATGTTGCGCAGGAGGGATTCGCTGACTTGGGATTCGAATTCCACGACGATGACGTTGTTGGCGGTGTTGTCCTGTTTGAGGTTCTCGATCTTGTCGTCGGCGACGACCACTCCTTTATTAATAATAATGGCGCGTTGGCAGATGGCTTCCACTTCCTGCATGATATGGGTGGAGAGGAGCACGGTCTTTTCTTTGCCGAGGTCGGAGATGAGGTTTCGGATCTCGATGAGTTGGTTGGGGTCGAGGCCGGAGGTGGGTGCGTCGGGGATGAGCACTTGTGGGTAGTGCATCATGGCTTGGGCGAGGCCGACGCGTTGGCGGTAGCCTTTGGAGAGGGCGCCGATTTTCTTATGTGCTTCCAGGCTAAGGCCGGTTTCTTCGATCATGCGTTCGATACGTTCTTTGGCGGCTTTCCCATTGAGGTGGTGGATGCCGGCGACGAAGTTGAGGTATTCGCGCACATACATGTCGAGGTACAGTGGGTTATGTTCTGGCAGGTAGCCCACGATGCGTTTCACCTCCATGGGTTTGTCCATGACGTCGAAGCCGTTGACACTCACGGTGCCCGAGGTGGGAGGGATGAAGCAGGTGATGATTTTCATCAGGGTTGATTTGCCTGCGCCGTTGGGTCCCAGCAGCCCCACGATGCCTTTGTCGATGCTGAGCGTGACGTTGTTGAGCGCGAGCTGTTCGCCGTATTGCTTGGTGATGTTTTGGACCTGGATTGACATTTTTTTTCTTTTTGCGTGCAAAGGTATTAAAATATTTCGTACTTTTGCGCCCTCGTTACTCAAAAACTGTTCTATCTATTTTTGTACACCGCGAGGGACTATGGGCGAAGATAGTTTTTCGCAAACATGAATTGGATAAACACATTAAACAGAAAATGAACACATTAAGTTACAAAACTGCAAGCGTCAACAAAGAGAACGCCAACAAGAAATGGTACGTCATCGACGCTGAAGGCCAGATTCTCGGTCGCCTTGCCTCCGAGGTTGCCATGATTCTCCGTGGCAAGCGTAAGCCTTGTTTCACGCCCCACAGCGACTGTGGTGACAACGTGATCATCATCAATGCTGAGAAGATCCAGCTCACGGGCAACAAGATGGATCAGAAGTACTACGTGCACTACACCGGCTATCCGGGTGGCCAGCGCGTCCGTACCGTCAAGGAGCAGCTCAACAGAAAGCCTGTCGCTGTCCTTGAGCACGCCATCAAGGGTATGCTTCCCAAGACCAAGCTCGGCAACGAGATCTATCGCAATCTCTACGTGTATGCCGGTCCAGAGCATCCGCATCAGGCCCAGCAGCCTACTGAACTCAAAATTAACACTATTAAGAAATAATCATGGAAGTAATCAACGCTTTAGGTAGAAGAAAGACCGCCGTTGCCCGCATCTATATGAAGGTCGGTGACGGTAAGATTACGGTGAACAAGCGCGACTACAAGGAGTACTTTCCAACGAGCATCCTCCACTATGTGGTTGAACAGCCTCTGATGCTTACCGACAACCTCGGCAAGTTCGACATCAAGGTGAATCTCGACGGTGGTGGCATCAACGGTCAGGCCGAGGCTTTGCGTCTCGCCATCAGCCGTGCGCTCTGCGAGATCGATCCCGAGTATCGTCCCACCCTGAAGGCTAAAGGTTTGATGCGCCGCGACCCGCGTATGGTCGAGCGTAAGAAACCCGGTCAGCCTGGTGCCCGTAAGAAGTTCCAATTCAGCAAACGTTAAGCCCTCAGAAGCCGAGCGATTTTGTTTAGTATCCAAATTGCTGAGATTCTTGTTTGGACTACTCAGCGATTGTATTTAGCGAATGTAAACATTAAAAAGAAAAACTCATGACACAAGTAACATTTGAAGAATTACTGGATGCCGGTTGTCATTTCGGCCATCTCAAGAGAAAATGGAATCCGAACATGGCTCCCTATATTTTCATGGAGCGCAATGGTATCCACATTATCGACCTCTATAAGACCCAAGCCAAGATGGACGAGGCTGCCAATGCCCTCTGCCAACTTGCAAAATCGGGCAAGCGCGTGCTGTTCGTGGCCACCAAGAAGCAGGCCAAGGACGTCGTCGCCGAACTCGCCCAAAAAGTCAACATGCCTTACGTGACCGAGCGTTGGCCCGGCGGTATGCTGACCAACTTCGCCACCATCCGCAAGGCCGTCAAGAAGATGACGAGCATCGACAAGATGATGAGCAGCGACGCTTACAAGAGCCTCTCCAAGCGCGAGAAGCTGCAGATCGAGCGTGAACGCGAGAAACTCGAGAAGAACCTCGGTTCCATCG